>JBQDYR010000128.1:1985-4791 GCA_052105355.1 Anaerococcus sp. | reverse complement strand
ACTGTGCATATTACTGTTTTTGCGTTTATATCATCTTGTAAATACATCTTAATCTTCTTCCAGTTTTTGTTTATAGTGCTTGTACTCTTTTTCTAGTTTGTCAAGCTTAATTACTACCTTATTAACTTTAGAGTTTAAAGAGTCTAGTCTTTTTTTGCTCATTTTTTCATGATTAATGTAAATGTATTCATCTAATGTATCCCAGACTCTTTTTAATTTTTTTTGCTCTATCAAATTTTCTATAAGAAAATTATTAATATCTTCCATATTCATGTTTTGACTCATATTTAAAAATCCTTTATAATTAAATTGACTTAATTAAAGATAAATCCCTGCTATGCTTGTAAAAAAGATTGCAAAAGTTGTGATTGTTCTTTGCCATTCTTCTCTTACATTTAATGCAAGAACAAGCATTAGCAAAGATATTAACATCATAAAAATTTTATCTCTTTTTAAGTCTTTTTCTTTTTTCACTTCTTTCTTTAATACTGCTTTTTCGGCAGCTGATAACCTATTATTTTTTATAATTTCAAAAACCTCACTTCTTTTTTTAATTCTTGTTTTACTCATACTTTCTCCTAATTTTTAAATAAATTTTGTTCGCCTTTTAAACATCTGTCTAGTGCGTTTTTATCAATTCTGTAAATGTGTCTTGAAGACCCTTCTATCTTGTAGGCAATCCCAAATGTGCATTTATTGGATTTAAGCATACATCTTAGAGGTTGCTCTGCTATTCCTATCAGTTCCGATGCTTCCTTAACCCCTATTATGTTTTCCATTTCTACCTCCTAGCCCAAAAACTTATTAACAAAATAAATCTGTCCTTTACCTGTTATCTTGGTTGTGCTAGTAACAACGTTGTTTCCTTGTCCATCAAGTCTAGTTCCTTTTTTAATCTCAAATAAACCTTGTTCTACATACACTTGCTTAGGTTGATTTTTTCTTTCTCCACTCTTGCATAAATAACCTTTGTTTCTCATCCAAGCGAAAAGTTTATTTTGTCCTATCTTTTTATCTAATTTCCCTTGTCTTATAGCCTCTTGACTTATCATCTTGGCAAGTTCTCCCATTAGACAAGACCTCTTTGAAGCTGATACAGTATCAGCAAATAATACCTTCGGTTTATTTCTTTCGTTTACCGCCTCTGCCAAGGCTCTTTTCGCCTTTTCTTCCTTGAGATTAGTAGCAAGCATTATCAAATAATCAGGATCCGTAAGAGTTCTCTCTATAACTCCGTCTGTCATATATGCACCGTGTTTTCTTATATCTGGTAAAACTTCGCTTGTTACCCAATCAGCAAATCTTTCTGCTTCTGGTTTTCTAGATTGGAAAATTAGTTTGTATAAGTTTGATTCATTAATCATTGTTACATCTGTTCTTCTTCCTAAAGAATCGACACCGTCGGTAGTACCGACGCCATCTAAATTTAATCTAGACTTAGCATCTCTTGGATTTTTAATTTCCAAAATCCTACAAACATCATTCAAACTAAAATAAGGTTCATCATCTATAACAGTTGTTCTCACTTCTCCAAATTCATTGTTTTCAAAAATTTTTAAATCTTTCATTGTCCCTCCTGTTTATGTACGTTTTGTACATTTTTTATTTAAAAAAATATTATCTACCGTTGAACCTAATGCATCAGCTATCTTTTTTGCTACTTTTAATGATGGTGTCCTATATCCTGTTTCTAAAAAACCGATATATCTTTGAGTAACACCAACCTTTATAGCTAATTGTTCTTGGCTTAAATTAGCCTTTTCTCTATATTCTTTAAGAGCATTTATAATTATCACCTCCGTTTTTTTATTTAATATTTTATCTTATGTACATATTGTACAGTACTTTTTGTACAATGTCAAGAGAAAATGGGTAAAATATTTATAAACAAGTACGGAAAGTACTAAAATATTATCAAGGAGTATAAAAATGATTGGAAAACAGCTAAAGTCTTTGCGAAAAGATAATGGTTATACTCAAGCGGATTTAGCAAAAAAATTACATTTGACACCCAAAGCTATATCCTTTTATGAAAACAACCAGAGAGAACCCGATATAGATACATTAAATAGAATAGCAGATATTTTTAAAGTATCTATTGATTATTTAAATGGAAGAAAAAATTTAGATTTAAAGAAAGGAGAAGATTATGCAACAATAAACGTCTATGGATCAATCCCTGCTGGAATACCCATAGAAGCAATAGAAGATATATCCGATACAGAAGATATATCCTTTAAAGATTTTGATAAAAATAAAACTTACATAGGCTTAAAAGTCGAGGGAGATTCTATGTATCCGAAATATTTACAAGGAGATACAATCATACTGGAATTAACCCCAGATTGCGAAAGTGAGACTGATGCTGCAGTTTATGTAAACGGATACGAGGCCACTCTTAAAACAGTAATAAAAAACGATAATGGCACTATAACTTTAATGCCAATAAATACATCTTATCCCCCAAAAACATATGGAAAAAATGATGAACCTATAAAAATATTAGGAATTGTAAAAGAAATTAGGAGAAAAATATGAAAATTAAATCTTTAACATTATTAATAATAGGAACTATATTTCTTACCTCTTGTGGAAATAATAAAAATGAAAACAAAACTGAAAAAATCCAAAATTCTACAGAAGTAGTGTCAAAAGAAAGAAATAGCAATGAAAATCCAAAAGAAAGATTATCTAAGCCTTTTAAAGATATAAGTAAATTTGCCTTTGGCGATAATGTGGAAACAGAAGTTATTACTATCCCAGATAACAATAACAACGAAAAAGTAACTAGAGTAAATGTTACATA
>JBQDYR010000128.1:0-1975 GCA_052105355.1 Anaerococcus sp. | reverse complement strand
ATGTTATAACAAGTGAAAAAGGTGCTGTAGACCCATTTTTGATTAAAGTTTTTAGTTATTTAAAAAAAGTTAAAGAACAACAATTAAATTATGAAAGCATATTTTTTACATTTAAAACAAAGAAAACCGATGAAAAATATTATCCTTTAATTAAAATAGAAATTACTAAAGATCAAGCTGATAAATTTGATTTTGATAACAAACAACCACAAGATTTAAAATCTATCTCTAAAACTTACGATTCCCCAGAAGATAAATCCCCAACTAATAATAATGACGATGCTAAAAATAAAGAAGCATTAAGAGATTTAATAATAGAACAAGCCAAATCAAGTTTTTCTGAATTTTGCAATGTAGAAACAGAAACACAAGACAGTGTATTATTTATACATTTATATCCTAAAGATGATTTTAAAAGTGAAATAATACAATATTTAGCAGGAGAAAACAACGAAGCATTAAATCAAGGATGGGATAATATGACTTCAGGAATATTATCAGCTTCAAAATCTTATAACGAAACCTTGGGAGAAAATGTATCTTTTGTTTTACACAATCCCGCAAACGAAGAAAACATAGTATTTAGTACATTAAATGGAGTTGTCCATTATAACGTAAAAGATGATTTAAATAAATAACTATAGGCCCTTTAACGAGGGCTTTATTTGTACCAAGAAAGGAAAGCAAATGGCAAAAAGAAGAAGAAAATATGCGAACGGACAAGGTAGTATTACCCATGTAAAAGGGAAAAAATCTCCTTGGTGGGCAAGATTACCAGCCACTTACGATTCGTCCGGAAAAGAGCATCGTAAAACTGTAGGATTTTTTAAAACACAAAAAGAAGCTCAAAACGCCTTAGATTCCTACACCTTAATAGATGATATCAAAACATTTAAAGATATCTATACAGAATACAAAAAAACAGACGATTTTTTAAATCTAACCAAAAAAACGAAAGATCGTTACGAAGATGCTTTCCTATCTTTTAAACCTCTTTGGAATAAAAATATTATGGATATAAAAGCATTACAATTACAAAAATGCATTAATACTAAAGTATTAGAAGGTTATTATGCAACAGAAAACGGGAAAAGAGTAAGAAAAGAATACTCAAAAGACTCAATATCCAGATTAAAGCATGTAGCAAATAAAATATATAACTTTGCCGAAAGACACGACTTGGTGGATAAAAACAGAGCAAGAGTTTTAGAAGTAAAAGGGTTAGACCCAAAACCAGAAAAAACAATATTTTTTGCAGATGAAATAGATAAATTATTTAATTCTATCCCCTACAATCCATATGCAAGACACGTCTTAACCATGATATTTACAGGAATGAGGACATCAGAATATAGGAATTTAAAAGTAGATAACATAGATTTTAAAAACAAAATGATTACAGACTTTGGAATAAAAACAAACAAGGGAAGAAAAAGAATTATGTTTATCCATGAGAAAATAGAAGATATATTGTTAGAACTTGCAAAGGAATCCACAACAGGGTATATAGTAGAAAATATTACAATTAATAGGCAAAACAAAAAAGCTACCCACCCAAGTGATCAAACATTTAGAAAAGCTATATTTAATAAAGCACTAGAAAAAGCAGGATTAGAAAAAACTATACCCAAACAATGCAGATATACATTTGCAACCATAGCCCACTTGTCAGGAATTAGTGATATGGATTTAATGGACTTAATGGGACACCAATCCATTATGACAACAAAAAATTCTTATATCCAAACTATAGATTTTTATTTAATGCAGCAACTACAAACTTACGATTTTAGAAAAGCTTTAAAACTACCTTAAATTTTTTAAAAAAGATACAAAAAAACGGATATTAAACCTTGCTGGTAACCTATTGGTAACCAAAGGTAAAATATCCGTTGATTTTAAGCCATTCTAGGCTCTATATTGGTGCGGGATAAAGGACTTGAACCTTCACGAGAAAATCTCACTAGATCCTAAG
>JBQDYR010000127.1:0-4803 GCA_052105355.1 Anaerococcus sp. | reverse complement strand
ACCTATAGTTAAATTAGATATTGACAGTTGATTAAATAGTATCATTTGAAAAGATGAATCTAAACCATTAGTATAAAGATATTTAATAGTTCCATAATAAATTGATATATTTATAATCAAATATAACGATATAATACTTGCTAAGGCAAGTATCTTGCTGCAAATATATTTATTTCTTCCATTTCTAGTTGTTCTAAAAATTGAATCTAGGTAATTTTCTTTATCTTCAACAATGCATTGTGATGAAATCAATATACAAATTAGTGATAATACCGTTATAAAAATATTTACGAAAAATAGTATATCTTCACTAAAATATCCTCCATAATAAAATGGTTTATTTACCTCTTTATATTTTTCTAGAGCAAATTCTGTTATCTTGTCATTGTCATATTTCTGTTTTATGTCCCTTTCCAATGCATCATAACAACTTTGATAAAAATTTAAATCTTTTTCTGTATCAAGTTCGTTTACATCAAGTAAACTTCCAGATGTTGTAATTGTATATGGGTATGTTATTACTCTTAATATAGGATCAAATTTCGATATATTTTTTTTAGCATCCTCTGATAAGTTTTCTCTACTGTTTACATTTTCATTATTTAATATTTCTTTATAAGATTTTACTACTTTAGTTATTTTTTCTTCTGTCAAATAACCTTCAGAGGCTTTATCATCCTCATTAAAATGATCTATAGCCTCTTTTCCAAAATAGGTAATTGTATCACCAGAACTTATATCATCATATTGTACACTTCTATAAGTAATAAATGATATCAAAAAAGTAAAAAATAAACCCACGACCAAAAAAACTCTTACTGATTTTTTAGATAAAAATCTTTTTAGTTCCTGTAAATATATGTTCATAATCTATACCTCCCCTAAAGCTTTGACAAAGCAAACTAGTCTTATTATTTATAATTAATATAGAAGCCCACAAAATATAGACTAAAATTTCTATATAGTGTGAGCCTCTATGATTCATCATTAATTATGATGCTCTAGGAGTTGTCACAGAACGAAATCTGTTACCAGTCCTATATTGTCCTTTACTATCACAACCGCAGCCACAATGAATACAACTATCATTGTTTCCGCGATAACCAGCAAAGCCTGTTGAACACATGCATGCTTGTGGTTGAGCTCCACTGCCCGGATGTCTTCCTAAAGGATTTATGAATTTCATAATCTCACCTCCTTCTCACTTATTTAAATATATATGTACATATATACTTATCTAATTCATATCATTTTTATTGAAACTCAATTTCGTTAAATTCCTCAAGTACATCTGGATTTTCTTCCAATATCTCATGATATTTTATCAAGCTACCTAACAAATAATTTCTTTCACTTCTACAAGAATTGTGTCTATAATCAAAGTGCATCCCATTTTTATCATAACAATTTACATAGCATAGAGTGCATAAATTAATTGCCCAGCAGTCTTTGCAATATTTGTTAGCTTCTTTAATAAAATCATCAAAATATAATTCTTTAATTCTTTTTTTATCAAATCCTTTGTCTACATTTCCTATCTCTGGAATATCCCCTACCTTTTCACAAATTTTGAAGTTTCCGTCAACTGTTACATATATTCGTCTTTCTCCAGGGACACAACAACCATTCATCCCATATTTTTTAACAGGTTTTTCAGATAATAATCTTTTGTGTATAATCATCATAGCTTTGTCTACATCAGCATCTGTAAATAGGACATTTGTATTATCCTTGTTCCTTATTTTATTTTTTTTATCCCACGATAAGATTGGATCGTAATAATCTTTTAGAACCATTCTTTCTTCATAAGATTGTGGTCTTGTATATATACTTTCATGTGGTCCATAATCTATAGAAGATGTTAATATATTTATATTTTTAGGCAACCAATCGCATTCATTTAAATAAAATTGTATTTTATCATACTGATCTTCATAATCAGGTCCTTCGATTACCATATTTAAGATAATGCTTTCTTTATTATTATATTTTTCCGCTGATTTTAATAGAATTTTTAATCCCCTAATAGTATTTTCAAAGCTTCCTTCCCCAGAAACAAACAATCTATTTTTGTTATGAAGCTCTTTATATCCATCTAAACTTACTATAATATTGAATTTATTCTTCATAATATAATCAGCAATTTCTTCATTCATTAAAGTAGCATTTGTTGTCATAGAATAAGTCATTTTATCAAATAACTTATTCGCATAATCTGTTGTTTTCTTTATAAGATCATAGTTTATTAATGGTTCTCCACCATAAAATCCAATATGACGTTCATCAGAATTTTGTGAATGAGCTTTTAAAAAATCAACAGCTTTTTTTGCTACTTCCCAGTCCATATTCTTATGACCAAAAGCTCTGTATTCAGGATGAGATTCATTATAGATGCAATATTTACATCTTAAATTACATTTCTCTGTAACCTCTAAGGTAACATTTTGTATCTTATTATCTATTATCTCATCAATTTGTTCATAAGTTTTTCCAGTCAAACAATTAAATTTAGTTGCCGAGAGTATACTTTCTTTATTAATCGCATCTTTTATTTCACTTATAGCCTCACAAAATTCTTGTTCAGACATATCAAGTTTTATAAAATCCAAGAAATTTTCGCTCTCTAAAAATTTAGTTAAGACTTTATACACATTTTTATTTATTTGTGCTACTTTACCAGTACCACTATCATAATAGTAAAAATTATATTTTGTTTTAAATGTTTTGCCTAATCTCCCTGGATATTCTTCCTTACATAACTCTTTGTACTTATTTTCTAACTTTTCTTTTTCTAGGGTTATTAAGTCCATAATTACCTCCAATTTTTGAATACATCATTACTACTAAACTTGGTAAAATAATAATATATATTACAGCTGATATCATTATAAGACTTGATGAACTCATCCAATTTCCAAAAACATTTACAAAATTAAAATCAGCTATTTGATTTTGTAATGAATTGAGTAGTCCTATTCCTGAAGATGGGAAAACATAGTTTATAGCACTAATCATAGCTATAGGAGAAATAATCGTTGGAAACATTGATAATATTATTGACTTCGTTATTGACTCTGCTTTCCTTTTACTTAGTACAGAAATAATTAGTGTAGCAAGAATGGTTGAAATCAATATGATACTATTACAAATAAGCATATATTTATTAAACTGTCCAAAGTTCCAATTATGCAAACTTAAAGCACTAAACATCATCTGAACAGAAGTCTTTTTATACTCTGTTCCAAAAGCATAGTCTAATATAGAGCCTTGTATGAAGTTTCCTAAGAGCAAAGTTAATACCGAAATCGTAAGTATTGCTAGGATTTTATAGATGGCAAACTTTCTTCTGCCATATTTAGTTGTTTTAAATATATAATCTAAATCATTCTCACTATCTGACGAGAATATTGGAGCTGCTACTACAACCATTAAAATTATTATTATCGTATTATAAAATCCTCTATAATCATTTGCATCTGTACTATAATATCCATAATATTCATATGGAGTTTTTATTTTACCCAGTGCTTTTTCAGATTTTTCTATAATTTGATTCTGAGCTTTATTAGGATATTCATTTTCAATTACTTTATTTAGATAATCAAATACTTTATTGTAAAAATATTTGCTATCATTGATATCTATGCTTAAAACTGGAGAAAGGTTATTACTTTGAGAATCAGTGAATACTTCATTTACTTTCTTACTTATATGTTCTATAGGCATAAGCTCCTTTGTATTAATTTCAGGTTTTAATTCAGACCTATCAGTAACATTATATTCTCTTAGTATTTCTCTATATTTTTTTGTGCCATTATAAATTAAATCTTCTGTTATCTTTCCTGAATAAGGCTTTTTAGCTTTTTTAATATATTCTATTGCTTCTTTTCCTTTTAAATTTTTTACTTGATCTCCTTCCTTATAGGAAATTCTAGTAAAATTAATAGGAACTATAGAAAATAATATAGCTAAAAATAGCGATAACAATATTATAATTTGATTTGATCTTATTGATAAAATCCTCTTTATCTCATTTAAGTAAATTTTCATTTTAATTCACCTTAAAACTTCTATCTTCTGGAAAGACCCATAAATAGAAGTCTTCTAGATGAGCTTTTGTTAATTTAGAATTATTTAAAACATCATCTTTATCTGATATGTATCTAATGAGTACGTTTCCATCATCTTGTTGTTTTACATTAACAACATTTAATTGTGATTCTTTTTCTGCATATTCTCTATTTGATATAGATGCTTCGTATACCTTATTCTTAATTTTAGATATCAGTTCATCAGTTGTTCCAGAATATACAAATTTACCATCTTTCATAATTAAATTTGATGTTGATATATATTCAATATCAGAGACTATATGAGTCGAAAGCAAAACTATTTTATTTTTTGATATTTCCGTGATAAAATTTCTTAATTTTATTCTCTCACCAGGATCAAGTCCTGCTGTTGGTTCATCTAAAATTAATATTTTAGGATCATTTAAAATAGCTTGACATATTCCTACTCTCCTTCTCATTCCTCCTGAAAGCTTTACTACTTTTTTGTACTTGACATCAGATAAGTTTAATACTTCTAGGAGTTTATCAATCATTTCTTCTGTTTTGCTCTTGTCTATACCTTTTAAGGCAGCTACATATTGTAAAAATGAATTTACAGTAAACTCTGGAGCACAAATAAATTCTTGAGGTAAAAACCCTAACAAATTCCTATATTCTTCTCCTAATTTGTTGATTCTTTCCCCATTATATAAAATTTCGCCTTGACTCGGTGTACTAATTCCAGTGATCA
>JBQDYR010000126.1:0-4963 GCA_052105355.1 Anaerococcus sp. | reverse complement strand
TGCGGAAGTGGCTCAGTGGTAGAGCATCGCCTTGCCAAGGCGAGGGTCGCGGGTTCGAACCCCGTCTTCCGCTCCAATATGGCGCCATAGCCAAGTGGTAAGGCAGAGGTCTGCAACACCTTTATCCCCAGTTCAAATCTGGGTGGCGCCTCCAAATCGCTCTCGAAAGAGAGCTTTTTTTGTATCTACTAATAGGAAAAATTATGAAATTATTAATATCAAACAAATCAAAAAAAGAATTTAAAGATTTTTTAAAAAAAATACAAATAGACTATCTTGAAACTATTGATAATCCAAGTCTAGATAAAAGAATAGCTGATCATCCTGATTTATCAGTTTTTGTAGTAGATAAGAAAAACATCATTGTTGATAAGAATGTTTTTTCTTATTATAAGAAAAACTTGCCGGGTATAAATGTATTGGCAGGAGAAAGTGTAGAAAAAACTTATCCTAAAGATGCTATATATAATATAGTGAAGTTTAAGTCATACTTTATTCATAATGATTTTACTGAAAGAAATATAGATCAAACCTTAAGAAACAAGGGCTATAAATTTCTTAAGGTAAAACAAGGATATACAAGATGTTCTTCCATAATACTAAACGATTCTATTATAACAGCGGACTATGGTATTTATAAAAGTTTAAAAGATAAATTAAATATCAAATTAGCTTCTGTAGAAAAAATTGAGCTTGATGGATTTGACCAAGGGTTTTTGGGTGGAACATGTGGAATGCTTGATAGAAATAATCTAATGTTTAATGGAAACATCGAAAACCTAAAATCCTATGATATAATATATAAACAAAGTAAAAAAGAAAATATCAAATTAATTTATCCACCATGCAAACTTTTGGATACAGGATCTTTAATTAGAATTGGATAACAAGGAGTAATAATGAATATAGTAAAACCTTCGACTATAGCAGGGGTCATGGAACTTTTACCAGAAGACCAATTAGCTTTTAATTATATAAAATCAGTTATTGAAGAAACTTTTAAAAAATATCAATTTCTTCCAATTGATACACCACTTATAGAAAAAGACGAAGTTCTTTTTGCCAAAGGTGGTGGAGAAACTGAAAAACAAATTTTTAAGATAGAATCAGAATCTAGAGACATGAGTTTGAGATACGATCTTACAGTTCCTCTTGCAAGATATGTAGCAGAACATTTTTCAAATTTGAATTTTCCTTTTAAGAGATATCATATTTCTAAGGTTTATAGAGGAGAAAGAAATCAAAAAGGAAGATATAAGGAATTTTACCAATGTGATATAGACATCATAGGTAATAATAAACTTTCTATCTATAATGATGCCCTACTACCAAGAGTTATTTACGAAATCTTTTCTATCTTAGATTTTAAGGGAGTTACTTTCCATATTAATAATAGAAAGCTTTTAAATGGATATTTTAAATCCTTAGGTATAAAAGATACAACAGAGGTTTTAAGAACTATAGATAAGATGGCTAAGATTGGTAAAGATGCAACTATAGAGCTTTTGACTAAAGAAGTAGAAGAAGAAGTTGCAATAGAGATGGTAGACTTTTTATCAAATGATCTTAAAAATGAACAAATAATAGAAAAGTTAGAAAAAGAAAAAGGAAATGATCTTTTCAATCAAGGTTTAGAAGAATTAAAAACTGTATATGAATACATGAAGGAATTTGAGATACCTGATGAAAACATAAGGCTAGATCTTTCAATAACTCGTGGACTGGATTACTATACATCAACAGTTTATGAAACTTTTCTTGATGGATATGAGTCTATAGGATCAGTTTGCTCTGGTGGAAGGTATGAAGATTTAACATCAAACTTCAGCAAACAATCTTTACCAGGAGTAGGTCTTTCTATAGGACTTACAAGACTATTTTATCAATTCCAAGAATTGGGACTAATAGAGAAATATAAGAAAGAATTTACTCAAGTTTTAGTTGTTCCAATGAATGATGAATATAATTTTTATGCAATAGATTTAGTAAATAAACTTAGAAATCAAGGTGTTAAGGTTGATATCTATCTTGAAGGTGGAAAATTTGGTAAAAAATTATCCTATGCAGACAAAATAGGTGTAAAGAATGTTATTATAATTGGAGAGGAAGAATATAAAAATAAGCTTGTTTCTATAAAAAATATGGAAACAGGAGATCAAGAAACAATTGAACAGGTTCAAATTATAAATAGATTAAAGAGAAACTAAGAGGTTAATATGGCTTATAAATTACTTACAGACGGTTCATCAGATATAGCTCTAGAATATTCCAAAGAAAAAGATCTTGTAGTTATTCCTATGGAATCAAATATGGAAGGGGAGATAGTATCCTTTACATCTAGTGACGTAGATAAGTTAAACCAATATTATAAATTGATGCTAGATGATAAGTGTGTATCAACAAGTCAGGTAAATCAGGCTAGATTTGAAGAATATTTCTCAAAAGTTTTAGATGATGGATATGACATTATATATACAGGTTTAACATCTGGACTTTCTGGTACATTTAACAATGCTCTAGAAGTAAGTCAAAGACTAAAGAAAAAATATCCTGAAAGAAGATTGACTGTAATAGATTCCTATTCAGCATCAACAGTATCAGGCCTTCTACTCCAAATGCTTCTAGAATTTAAAGAACAAGGAATGAACTATGATGAGATGATTGAATGGATAAACAATAATTATAAGTATCTTACTGGTCAATTTGGAGTTGATGATTTAAAATATCTATACAAAGGTGGAAGAGTCTCAAAAACTACGGCAGGAGTTGGAAATCTTTTAAAGGTAAAACCTATGCTTCATATAGATTTAGAGGGAAAACTCCAAGTAATGGGACTTAACCGTGGTAAAAAAAATAACATGAAAAAACTTGTTAAGAACTTCGAAAATTATTGGATGCCAGAAATTTCTGATATGGTTCTTATAGGTTATGCCTACTACGAGGAAAATGCTCAAAAGTTAAAAGAAATGATAGAAGATAAATTTCCGCAAGCAAGAGTATATATAGCTCCTATAGGATCCTTGATAGGAAGCCACGTAGGACCAGGTATGTATTCATTATGTTATTTTTCAAAGAAAAGGTAAAGATTAAGTAAAGTAACTAGATATTATACAAAGTACTAAAAATTTTAGGAGAATCAAATGAAAGAATCCTCAAAATTAGATATTTATTATATAAATTTTGATAAGCTAGAAAATGAAGATGAGTCTAATGAGGAAAATCTACTTGAGAAAGATAGAAAGAAAAATTTAGTTTTAAAAACTTTAGGGGGCATATCTTCATCTGCTAAATATGTTCAGACAAATATAAAAAAGCTTGTAGATTCGGTAAATGATTCTCACTTAAAATTATTTAATGCTATTAGTTCACCAGAAGAATTGAAAAAGTATAAAAATGCCAGTGGTAATGAATGGAGAATCCTAAGTAAGGGAGAAATAAAAAGTCAGTTTTATATAAAACATCCGAAAATCAAAACTGAGAATATACTCATCGAAGCCTATGATTTTGCATCATATATAGAAAAAGAGCATAAATCTGAACTTATCAACTATATTTTATCCCACTGCAAGGCCAAAAAAATATATATAGATAAGCTAATCAAGTCAGATACGGGAGCAAGTGGTAAGTTTAAAAAGAAGTTATCTTTTAAAGCGGATGCAAGCATTCATTCAATTAGTGGAGATTTTTATAAATTAGAAAGAAATTCCAGTGATAAAGAAATCCAACTCCAAAAACCTTATGAAAATTATTATTGGTTAGATGACTATTTAAAGGATTCTATAGATGCTTTAGCCAATGGTGGAACATTAGAACAAAAGTATTATATGGATTATAAATTTGGTCTAAATTCTAAAATTTGTTCAGATATAGGAATGGATATGAATAATTCTAAATCCTACCAATATAATATTTATGTAGAAGCTTAGAAACAAAGTAAAGAGGGATATGAATAATCCCTCTTTTTATATATTTATATATCTCCTGGTCTTTTTAAATTGTTAGTTAGCTTATAGATTGGTTCTATAAAGCAATAAAGATCTGGATGATTTTCTTCAATGATTTTATATAAATCAAGAGCCCATACTACTACATATTTAGATAGGTAGAATGCTTGGATGCCATTTGCAAGAATTGACCTTCTTCCATTTATTACAATATCATTTCTTATTTTAGCAAAATAGTCTAAAAGATTATCACAAGTTTTTTCATCAAGAATTAGACCTTCTATTAGTGATATTAGGGCAAGCATATACTTATTATCTATAAGGTTTAAAGTGAATTTTACATTAAAATCTTTATCTAACATTATATCTTCAAGCTTATCGTGACTGCTATAAAAGTCTAAATACTCTTTTAAATTAAAATTTTGGAAAAAATTTTCATAAAGACCAAAAGTAAAGTTAGACTTTTGGAGCATCCCTTTAAAAAAATCTAACTCGTTTGTTCCATTATCAAAACTTGCTATAAATATGGGAGAAAGTATTATTAAAAGCTTCATTCGTTTAAATTCTTTATCGCTTTTAAAGCTTATAATAAGTTTGTCATCTTCTGATTTTTCTTTATACAAATCAAAATCATCCAAGCTAAACTTTTTTTCTAACTGAAAAGTTGAATCAAATTTATAAATATACTCTTTATTAGATATGATTTTTTTAACTATCATTGGATTAAATCTCCAAAAATTCCACTTGATGCTTTTGCAAAATCTTTAGGATTAAGTTTTATGGAAATACCTTTTTTTCCACCAGAGATAATTACATAAGGAAAGTTTTCTACAGACTTTTCTATAAAAATAGGAAAATCTTTTTTCATAGCAAGAGCTGTAGTTTCCCCTCTTTGATAGCCTACTTCTTTTTTTAAGTTTTTAGTAGGAAGTATAGAAATGGATTTTTCACCTGCAATTTTTGCACATTTTTTCATATCCAAGGTCTCATCAGCTGGTATTACATATATATTTATGTGA
>JBQDYR010000125.1:0-4978 GCA_052105355.1 Anaerococcus sp. | reverse complement strand
GTGAGGTGTAAAAGTGGAGATTATAATTAAAAAATTATCCTTTAAAAATTTTAAAGGAATCAAAGAAAAAGAGATAGACTTTACAGAAAAGACAAATATCAGCGGTGATAATGCTACAGGTAAATCAACCATATTTGACGCCTATTCATGGCTTTTATGGGGCAAAGATAGTTTTAATCGAAAGGATTATGAAATCAAGCCTTATGACGAAAATAACGACATAATCCATAACCTAGAATCAAGCGTAGTAGGAATCTTTGATATAGACGGTAAGGAAATTAAATTTGAAAGAATATACAAGGAAGTATGGAGCAAAAAGAGAGGATCTAACACAGAAACCTTTACAGGTAATACTACTGATTTTTATATAAACGACGTACCAAAAAAGAAAAAAGAGTATGAGGTGGAAATTGAAAAAATTGTAAGTGAAGATGAATTTAATCTTTTATCAAATCCTTTATATTTTAATACTATCTTAGATAAAAAAGAGCGTAGAAAAATACTTTTAAGTCTTGTAAAAGATGTAAGCATAGATGATGTAAAGGCGGCCAATAAAGAGCTTAAAGACCTTGATTTATCTAACTACACCATAGAGGAAATACAAGCTATGGCCAAGGCTACATGCAAGAAAATCAACGATAAGTTAAAAGAGATCCCAGCTAGAATAGATGAGCTAGAAAAGACAAAGACCACAGAAGATTTTACCGAACTTGAAAAGGAAAAAGAAAATCTCAAAAAAGAGATTGAAGACCTAGATAAAAAACTTGCAGGATCAAGAAATGTTAGTGAAGAATTAGATAAAAAATATTCAGAAATATCAGAAATAAAGAATAAAATTACAGAAATAAATTCAGATTTTGAAGATGGGAAAAATCAAAAATTAAAAGACCTAGAAGAAGAACACGCAGACCTAAGACGAAAAATAGCCATAGCCGAGTTTGAGCTAAACAATGCTAGAAAAGAAATTGAAGCCATAGATGAAGATATAAAGAGGCGTGAAAAAAGAATCGCTGAAAGTAAAAAAGAACTTGAAGAGATGCGAACCGAATGGGGAGAAGTGCAGAAGAGAAAACCAGATAAAAGCCTAACTTGTCCTACTTGTGGTAGAGCATACGAAGGCGAAATGAGAGAAGATTTTATAAAACATTTCAACCTAGAAAAAAGTAGACACCTAGAAAAATTAAGCAAAAAAGGAAACCAGATCAATGAAGCTATAACCACTTACCAAGCGAGCATAGCCTATTATAAAAATCACAAAGACGAAGAACAAGCAAAGATTGATAAGTTAGTAAAATCCCTTGATACAACCATGGAGGATAGGGAAAAAATCCAAGGCGAAATGGACCAGGTAAAAGCCTTAAGCCTATGTGATAAAAAGGTAGAGGAAATCAAAGACCTAGAAGAAAAGATAAAAACTATTGAAGATCAAATAGCAAATGTAGGCAAGGAAGATAATACCGAAATTTTAAGCCAAAAGCAGGCTTACAATGAACGATTAGATGAAGTTAATACAAAACTATCTAACCAGGGTTTAAATGCTGAATTGGACGAAAAAATCAAGAAATACATGGACGAGGAAAAAGAGCTAGGCAAGGAGTTTGAAATCCAACAAGAAAAACTTTATCTATGTGATGAGTATATAAAAACTTATACCCACCTAGTAAGTGGTAAGATTAATGACTTATTCACAAAAGTTGAATTTAAACTATTTGATACACAGATAAATGGAGGAATCGTAGAAACAGCCGAAGCGACTTATAAGGGTGTACCTTATGGATCACTAAATAGTGCAGCACAAATAAATGCAGGATTAGACGTAATAAATAGTCTATCTAAACACTATGAAAAAGAAATACCAATCTTTGTAGATAATGCAGAAAGCGTAAATGAGTTAGTAGAAACAGAAAGTCAATTAATAACTTTATCAGTAAGCAAATACAAGAGCTTAAGAGTTGAAAATATATAGGAGTTAAACATGACACAAAACCAAGTACAAACACAGCAAAACCAATCTACAACAGGCATAACACAGATACTAAACCAAGCTATAAACCAGTATACAAAAATGGTAGAAAATAAGGCATTTGATGTACCAGAAAATTATAGCTATAAAAACGCAATCCAACAGGCAAGATACTTGCTAACTAAACCTGCAGAAAGTGGAAAAAATAAAGGCTTAGCAATTATAGATATATGTACCCCAGAATCCATACTACAGTCAGTAATGGAGATGGCACAAAAAGGCCTAAATCCAGATAAGAAGCAATGTTATTTTATCCCTTATGGCAATGTTTGTACCTTATCTATATCCTATCAAGGAAACGTCGCCCTAGCTAAAAGAGGTGGAGAAGATATAGGCGAAGTATACGGCTATGCAGTTTATAAAGATGACATACTAGACTTATCTTTCAATCCTCAAAGAGGAGTGTTTGAAATTGAGTCTTACCAGCCAGATATAAGCAAATGGACTAAGTCAGGCATAACAGGAGCCTTTGCAGTAATTACAGATAGGGCGGGAAGTGTAAAATACACAGAATATATGACAATGGAACAGATAAAAGATGCATGGAATATGGGATATGCAAAAGGCGGGTCACCAGCGCACAAAAATTTTCCAGACCAACAGGCTATAAAAACTGTTAAATCAAGGGCGGTAAAATCCTTTGTCAATACAGCAGATGATTCTGAAATTGTGAGTAGTGAAGAAAAATCTATAACCTATACAGATAGGACACTCAATGAGGAATTAGAAAGCAAGGCAAACAGTCTAGAACTTGACACAAATATCGAGAAAGAAAAAGCACCAGCAATTGAAGCGGAAAATCAAAAAAAGGAAGTACCAGAAAACGTAGATGAAGATACGGGAGAAATCCTTGAAGAACCATTTGAGGGGCAATCAGACTTTTTTGGTGAAGGATTTGAAGCATTAGAAAATCCACCATTCTAGGAGACTGATATGCAGATAGAAGTATTAGGAACAGGATCAAGCGGGAATTGCTATAAAATATCCAACGGTAAGTTTGCACTCTTGCTAGAGTGCGGGCTACCATTCAAGGTTATTCAGAAAAAACTAAATTATAAACTTACTCGTGAGGTAGACGCTTGTCTTATAACTCACGAGCATCTTTGACCACGCCAAGGCAACAAAAGACCTTATGAAGGCAGGTATTGATTGTTACATGAGTGAAGGCACAGCAGAAGCCCTAAAGCTAACAGGGCATAGGTTATATACTTTTGGTGGTATAAAGAAAGGCCCTATTTTAACTTATAAGCCTTTTGAAATTGCTAGCTATACAATTCTACCCTTAGCACTCATTCATGACGTCCTAGAACCTACTGGATACCTTATAAAGGATTCTATGACAGGTGAGTCAGTCTTATTTGTTACAGATACGGCCTACATGGTCTATAAGATACCGGCCGTCGATTATATCATGATTGAGTGCAACTATGTAAAATCTAGGCTTGATGAAAATGTAAGGCTAGGAAAAATCCATACAAGCCTTAGAAATAGGATTGTAAGAAACCATATGAGCTTAGAAACAGTCGTAGAAGCTTTAAAGGCGGCTGATTTGAGCAGGACGAAAGAGATATATGTAATGCACTTATCGGATTTAAATAGCAATGAAGAGATGATAAAAAGAACTATACAAGAAATAACAGGAATTAAGGTGGTGGTGTGCTAAATGGCAGGAATAAGCTGGATTAAATTATCGGTAAATATTTTTGATGATGAAAAAATAAAACTTATAAAGTCAATTCCAGAGGGCGATGCAATAATTTTAATATGGATCCAACTCCTTTGCTTGGCTGGAAAAACTAATGACAATGGAGCAGTCTATATCGGTCAACATATGAGCTACACAGATGAGATGATTTCAACTATTTGTAATCAGCCTTTGAATACTGTTAGGCTTGCTCTTCAAACTTTTGAGCAATTTGAAATGATTAATCTTGATCAAGATGGACTTATAAGCATATCCAATTGGGAGAAACATCAAAATGTTGAGGGAATGGAAAGAGTAAGAGAACAAACAAGAAAAAGAGTGGCTAAATTTAGAGCAAAACAAAAAGAATTAGAATCTAGTAACGCTAATGTAACGTTACGTAACGCAACAGATAAGAATAGAATAGATAAGAATAAGAATAGATTAGATATAGATAAGAATACTAATAATAGTCATGATGATGATTTCAAAACACAAATATTAAGTGTTTGGAACTCTCTTGATAAAAATATTCCTAGAATACAAACATTAAATGCTAATACACAAAGATATAACATGTTAAAGGCAAGAATAAATGAACATGGGCTAGATACTGTAATTAAAGCTATTAAAAGTATTGATAATAGTAAATTTCTTAAAGGATATGTAAGTGATTTTAGAATAACTATTGATTGGTTTACAAAGCCTAATAACTTCATCAAAGTTTTAGAGGGCAATTACAACGATAAGAAAGATAAACAACCTTATAAAAATAGCAAAAATGAGGGATATTACGATGAATATATAGCTAAAAAAAGAGCTGAAAGATTTGAAAACATTATGAACGAAAGGTAAGCAAATGGAATATTTAGTGAAATTTAAAGATGGAAGAAAAGCAACAATATTTTATGAAGGAAGTTTAAATGATATGTATTTTGATGATATGGGTTATTTAAGGGGAGATGATTTTATTATAAATCTAAACGATGTTATTTATATTATTCCTTTTACAGGAGTGGAAGAATAATGAAATTTCTTAGGTGCAAAGACAAGGAAAATATCGAAGTTTTTATAAATTTGGAGAAAGTTGTAAAGATTAACAAGAATAACCACAAGGAGAAAGGGTGCACTTATCACCTTTTCATCCTAGATAGTGGGGAAGTAGTTAAGGTTAAGGTAGGAACTATTAAAAGCGATTGTGATGTTTTAGAGGCTATCAAATGAGTTATAGGGAAGGGAGTTTATATGAATAAGGTTGTATTAATCGGCAG
>JBQDYR010000124.1:0-5035 GCA_052105355.1 Anaerococcus sp. | reverse complement strand
CAATAATATCTGTAGATATCAATGATACTTAAGAAATTTTATGACTTCCTATATCTCCTGCTAAACCATGAATATAAACACCAAGTTTTGCAGCCTCAAAAGGCTCTAGTCTATGTAATAAGGATGATATGATACCTGATAGTACATCTCCACTTCCTGCAGTTGCCATACCAGGATTTCCTGTATTGTTTATGTAAATATCATCCCCATCTGTGACTATAGTTTTGTTTCCTTTTAATACTAGAATTTGATCATATTTTTTAGCAAAGTTTATTGCTATTTCTTCCTTATTCCTATTTATTTGATCTAAAGAAAGTTTTGTAAGCCTAGAAAACTCCATTAAATGAGGTGTTAAAACCATATTTTTCTTTTTCAACAAAATATTAGTATCTTTCGATAAGGCATTTAATCCGTCGGCATCAATTAGAATATGGCTTTTAAATGTAGAAATGATTTCTTTAATTAGTTTATCTAAGTTTTTACCTTGACCCATTCCTGGACCTATACAAATTACATCAATTTTTTCTAAGGCAGTAAATATTTCATCTAAAATTTCAGTTGAATAATAGAAATTATCACAAGAAATTTCCTTTATAATAATTTCTGTAGATTTAATTTGTAAAATATTTGATATAGATTTAGGACATATTATGTAAGAAAGGCCAGCACCAGTTCTTAATGAAGCCATAGATGACATATAAATAGATCCTGACATTCCTCTACTCCCTCCTAAAAAAGCAATCCTTCCATAATCACCCTTATTTGTGTCCTTTGTTCTCGCTTTTAAGAGAGGCTTATATATTTCATTATCTATCCTATAAGTATTATCACTTTGACATATAGCAATGGCATAGTTGCCATCATGGCTTATAGATAAAGAATTATAAACATTGTTACCTATTTTGAAATAAGGCTTTCCTTTTTTTGTATGTAAAATCTCTATTCTTCTTCTAAGAATAAAAGAAAGATTAAGATTGAAGGCCTTAACAATAGCTTCTTTTGCTGCAAAGATCCCTCCCAAAGTATGTAATGTATTTGTTTTTTTGTTTGCATAGATAAGCTCCGTTTGAGTAAAAATTTTTTCTAGAAAATTTTTCTTAGAAATTTTTTTTTCAAAAGATATCAAATCTACAATATCTACACCGACCATATTTAGCCTCTATTTCTTAAATTCATGTTGTTTACGAAAATATATCAATATATTATTACTAATAACATTCTTATATATTATATCATAAATTCTTGTACATAGAAAAGAGCGCTATATAGCGCTCATGTTAATTAAATTCTTTCTTTTAATAATTTATTTATCTCTTGAGGGTTTCCTTTGCCTTTTGTCATTTTCATACATTGGCCCACTAAGTATCCAAATGCTCTGTCTTTACCATTTTTAATATCTTCTATGGATTGCGGATTCTCTCTTAAAACTTTTTCTACTACTTCTAATAAGAAATCTGAATCATTAATTTGCAATAAATTTCTTTGTTCAGCAAGTTTTTCTGGGTCTTCATCAGACTCAAAAATTTCTCTAAGTAATTTTTTTGCTACATTATTATTAACCTTATTTTTATCAGCAAGTTTTATAAGCTTACTAAAGTTTTCTACAGAAAGATTCATTTGTGATGGCCTTAAATCACTTTCATTAAGCCTTCTAGAAAGTTCTGATAAAATCCAATTTGCAGTAATTTCTGGATTATTAACTAAGTCGTTTGTATTTTCAAATAAGTTTGCAAGCTCTCTGTCATTTGATAGAAGATCAGCATCATATTCAGAAAGTTTATACTCTTTCATATACCTAACTTTTTTAGCTTTTGGTAGTTCGGGAAGCTCTTCTTTTACCTTTTCAATATACTCTTTTTCAAGATGTATTCTTGGTATATCTCCTTCTACTGAAAATCTATAATCATTGCCAGATTCTTTTTGTCTCATAGGTTTTGTGTCAAGACTTACATCATCCCATCTTCTGGTTTCATGGATACCCTTATCTTTATTTTTAAGCATTTGTGTATGTCTTTTTTCTTCATATAAGATAGCGTCTTCTATAGCCTTAATAGAGTTAATATTTTTTATTTCAGAAATATTTGTTTTAAATCCACTTTCTTCATCAACCATATTAATATTTACGTCACAACGCATAGATCCTTTAGCCATAACGCAGTCTGAAACATCAAGAAATCTTAAAGTTGAAGCAAGACTTTCAACAAATTCTTTCGCTTCTGATGAATTGGACATATCTGGCTCTGTTACTATTTCGATTAGAGGGACACTTGATCTGTTATAATCCATTAAGGTAGCTCCATTTTCATCATGGTTAGATTTTGCTGTATCTTCCTCCATATGAATTGAGTTTAGTCTGATTTCTTTACCAGATTCAAGTTTTATATATCCACCCATAGCATAAGGTTCATCTTGTTGAGTTATTTGATAACCCTTTACTAAGTCAGGATAGAAATATTTTTTTCTATCCATTTTCATATCTTCTCTAATATCACAGTTGAATGCATGGGCTGCTTTTAAAGCATATTCAACAGCTTGTTTATTAATAACTGGTAAGGCTCCAGGATGACCTAAACAAACTGGACATGTACTGGTATTTGGTATTGCTCCAAATTCATTTTTACATGAGCAAAACATTTTTGTTTGAGTAGATAAGGCAACGTGAATTTCCAAGCCTATTATTGTTCTAGTTTTCATTTAAACTCCTCTCAAATCTTTCTGCCGCATTTATAATTTCATTATCTTTAAATCTATTACCTATAAATTGTATAGAACCAGATATTCCTTTTCTAACAGGAATAGATATACCACACATACCAGCAAGATTTACTATAACATTAAATCCATCAGACTTAAAATCACTCAAAGGATCATCTATATTTTCTCCAAGCTTAGCGGGTAAATCTACAGTTGTTGGTGTTATAAGTATATCTGATGTAGCAAAAACATCTTCAAGTTCTTTTTTGATCAAATTTCTTATCTTTAAACCTTGCTTATAAATTTTTTGATCATCTGAAGATGAAAGATATAAAGTGCCTAAAGCTATTCTTCTTTGCACTTCTTCTCCAAAACCTTCTGTTCTATTCTTAACAAATAGTTCTTTAATATCTTTATATTCATCTGTTTGATAACCTAATCTTATACCATCAAATCTACTCAAGTTACTTGAAGATTCACAACTCATAACTACGTTATAAACTTCATTTGCATACTTAGCATAATTAAGTTTTATAGGAACAAGTTCTGCACCAAGCTCTTTTAATTTTTCTATAGCAAAATGATAGTCTTGATCTACTGTTTCATCTACTTGGTAAAGTTCTTTTTCATTTTCTACATAGGCAATCTTTTTTCCTTTAAAATCATAATCTTCTTTTACAAAATCATAGTCTGATAGCCTTGATGTCATATCTTTCTCATCTTTTGAACTTGCTACTGATGTAAAAATTCTTAAATCTTCTACATTATTTGCAAAAAGTGAAACTTGATCAAGAGTATTTGCCATAGATACAACTCCATATCTAGATATCATAGAATACGTAGGTTTGTAGCCTATTATGTTGCAGTAGCTTGCTGGTTGTCTCACGGATCCACCAGTATCTGTTCCTAGAGAAATTAAAACATCATCCTTAGCAACACTAACTGCAGAACCTGAGGATGAACCACCCGGTATTAGACTCTTATCAAGCGGATTTTTTACTGGTCCAAAATACGATGTTTCAGAGCTTCCTCCCATGGCAAACTCATCCATATTAGTCTTAGCCACAATAATAGCATCTTCTTCTAATAAATTTTCTATAACTGTTGCATTATAAACTGGCTTATAGTTTTCTAACATTTTTGATGCACATGTAGTAAGCATTTTATCGTAAGAAATATTGTCTTTAACTGTAACAGCTATTCCAAAAAGTTTTCCTAGAGATTCACCTTTTTCCAATTTTTCATCTAATTGTTTCGCTCTTTTTAAAGCATTTTCTTTATCTATACTTATATATGCATTGGTATCATCTTTTTCTAATTTTTCTATGACCTTTAAAGTATTATCATATACTGTAAAATCATTGTTTTTATAGCTTTCAATTGTTTTTGAAATATTCATTCTATCACCTATAGCTTCCAATTTAATTTAAAGTAACCATACTCTGTATTTTTTGCATTTTCTAAAGCCTTATCTCTATCAAGAGATTCTTTAACTTTATCTTCTCTTAAAACTGCATTGTGAGATGCAACAATTTCAAGCATTTCGACGTTAGAAGTATCTACTTCAAATATTCTTTCTATAAATTCTGTTACTGTATTATATTTTTCTGCTAAAATTTCTAAATCTTCTTTAGGAACACTTAGATTAGCAAGATTATAAATTCTTTCTACTTCTTTTACATCCATTTTATTCCTCCAATTCTTTAATAAAGCTAAATAATTTTTCATCTTCATATATAGGAATATGTAGCTGTAGTGCTTTTTCCTTCTTAGAACCTGGTTTTTCTCCACATAAAACAAGATCTGTATTTTTTGATACTGAAGTTGATACCTTACCACCTTTATTTTCTATTAATTCTTTTAAATAGTCTCTCTTATAATTTTCTATTGTTCCTGTTATAACAAATCTCTTATCTATTAGCTCAGAGGATTTTTCTAATTCAACTTTTTCAATCTTTATACCTTTTGATAATAGAATATCTATAGATTCTTTTATATTCTTATCATTAAAAAAGTCAATTATATTATTTGCAATAACTTCACCTATATCATCGATTTCTATTAAACTATCAAAGGTTGCATTTCTCAAATTTTCAAAAGTTCCAAACTTATCAGCAAGATCCCTCGCTGTTCTTTCTCCAACATTTGGAATCCCTATAGCATAAATGAAATTATTTAACTTACAGTTTTTACTAGCTTCTATATTTTCCAGAAGGTTATTAGTTTTTCTTTCTTTAAAACCTTCTAATTTTATAATTTCTTCATAAGTCAAATCATATAAATCATCTATCTCTTTTATAGATAAGTCATAAATAAACTGTTCAATGGTTTTTTCAGATAA
>JBQDYR010000123.1:0-5035 GCA_052105355.1 Anaerococcus sp. | reverse complement strand
TTCCAAGATCATCCTATAAGACCAATTTTAGAAGAGATGTTTGATAAAGAAGATTCAAATTGGAAAAACAATGATGATATCAAATGGAACTTTACAAAGTTTATAATTGATAGAGAAGGAAATGTAGTTGAAAGATTTGAGCCAACTGCAGATTTAAATGAAGTAAAGAAATGTATTAAATCCTTATTATAAAAAGTGATAAGAGGCATTCATAATCTAATAGTTATGAATGCCTTTTGTTTATTAAAGTAATATTATATAATAGTATTATAAAAAGTCTTAAGGAGAAAAATCATGGATAATAATAGGGATAGGATTACTGAAAAAAGAATAGAAAATAATCTATCTAAAGCAATAGAATGTGCAGATGATTTTAATAGAATCTTTGATTTTACTCCAGGATCAATCAAAGATTTAGAGCAGATATTAGACTACTATAGTGATGACATTAGAGGCAATTCTTTTGAAGAGAAAGAAATATCAGATCTTGCTAATATATTTGGATCTTATCTTGGCCAAGTACTTTTAAACCAAAGATTTGAGAAAGAAGGATATTGTTGGGCAAAGGCTAAAAAATCGAACTTTTTGGTCTTAAAGAAGGATAGACATACTATTTCACCAGTGGAAAAAGTTTATAAGAGATTATTGATGGGGCCAAAAGAAAATATTATCACTTACTATACATCACTTATTGAATTTTAACGAAAATAGTAGAGCTTTTATAAAATTATATCTTTATTTTATAAAAGCTCTTTTTTCATACTATCTATTATCTTTTATACAAGCCCATTTTGGATTATTTTTTATTTCCTCATTTACAATAAAAGCATTGGCAGCAGTTGTATCTTTATTTAAAGTATAGGAAAACCAAGCATTCATATAACCAAAGGGATGGTAGTTATTAACAAGGTTATTATCATATTTTTTTCTTATTGCACCATAAGCTTCAATATTTGGATCTATATTATTTATATCTTCGGAAAGTGACTCAAGTGGTGAATAAAATGAATCTATTTTTCCAGAACCAGCCGTAATAAAAATAGGATGGGAAACTTTCTTAATATCATAGCTTAAGTTTGATTTATCTTTTAAAGAAAAATCATTTTCTATTGTACCTAATTTTGGTAAGGAAGTAAGGAATATTGACTTTATAGAATCATTATCTTGTAAATATGAAGCATTTAATACTTCACAAGCTCCTTTTCCATGGCCAGCTAATCCTATCTTGTCTAAATCTATTGTATTAAACAAATTTGAATTTTTATCATTATTTAAAGTTTTTGAGAAATCTATAGCTTCATAGGTTGCCTTGCCACTACCTAAGGAATCTGGTGGAAATGATAATACTATAAATCCTAAAGATGAAAGACTTTTTAAAGATTTTTCATAATCTTCATAAGTAGATTTAGAATCTCCACTCCAAATTATAAGAGGTAGTTTTTCATCTTTATACTGGGGATAATATAATAGGTATTCATTATTTATATCTTCTGGATATTTAATGAATTCTTTTTGTATTTGACTTAGATTATCTTTGGAATATTCAAATTCTATTCTATTTTCATTTTTTTTATAGATGATTTGGTCAGACTTTGCGAATTCATTATTTTTTTCTTTTATTTTACTTGTATGTAGAGTTATTATTATAAATATAGTTAAAATGAATAAAATAAAGCCTAATAAAAATTTTAAAATTTCTTCCAGATATTTTCTCATTATTTTCTCCTATCGTTTATATTTAAATTATAGTATAAAAATTTTTTTTAGACAATTATATATGCTTTACTCAATCTGGAATTTAAATTACTTGATTTTAAAATTAAAAATATTGAAAAAAGTAAGACGATTTTTAAAAATAATAAACAGTGAGTATAATATATCAAAAGGAGAAATTATGAAGAAGAAAACAAATAAAAGTAAATTTTTTAGAGAAAAACTTCCTCTCTATTATTATTTACTAAAAAATAAAAAAACCCCAAAGCTTGCCAAGGGGTCAATTATAGCATTAATTATTTTTATTATATCACCAATAGATATAGTTCCAGATACTATACCAATTTTGGGGTTGGTAGATGACATTGCACTTCTACCACTTGTTGGAATGTTAGTTTCAAAAGTAGTTCCTGAAGATATATGGGAAGAATCTAGAGAAAGAACTAATAAACTATGGTTTAACTCAAAAAAGTATAAAATCTATCTCTTGTTAACTCTTGTTATTTTAATAATTCTAGTTATTATTCTTCTTAGAAACTTGATACAGAATTAAATTTTATCGTAAATAGGCAAAATAAAGATATACTAAAAAATAAATTATTATTTGGTGGGCCAGATAAATTTCTATGGAATGCTGGCCTATTTTTGCAAGTAAATTATTATTATAATCTTTTTTAAATATATTAGATTTTATATAGATTTTTCCAAAAAGAAATCCAAAATAGTAAATGAAAAACCATGGTATTATTGGAAAATAATCTGTTGAATAAAAGTTATCATTAGGAAATCCAATAGGGAAGAGGTTTAAGTTGTAGATTGATGAATTTATATTGTATCCTAATATTTCTTTATTTGGTAATCTATAAGTAATAACAAAAAGAATTAAAAATAAAATAGCATATTTAGGTTTTATCTTTAATCTATCTTGTAGAAGACCAACTAAAATCATAGATAGTCCCAAACCATTTAATACACCAAACACAACTCTTAAATCTCTATCAAATATATATGTAATAAGAGAGATAAGAATTCCGAAAAAACTAATTTTAATGCCTCTTATTATATTTTTCTTTGAAGTTAGAAAATTTGATGTTATACCAGAAATGATAAAAAAAGATGTAGCTATAGAAAGCTGCCATATATGATTAAATAGAGTACCATTATACCAAGTTAAATTTTTGTATAAATTTATGTCATAAAACATATGGAAAAGAACCATCGATATTATTGTGATGCCCCTTATTTGATCTATTAGATAATTTCTTTTCATATTTTCACCTCTGAATTATTTTATCAAAAAACACTTTTAAATAAAAATTTGATGGAAAAACAAGGATTTCCTTGCTTCCATCAAATTTTATATCACTTATAGGGATTTTAATTTTTCAGTTATAACTTTTAATTGGGCTGGTAAATCTTTAGGACTTCTTGAAGTTATAATATTTTCACTTTCTACAACTTCTTCATCAACCCATTGTGCCCCTGCGTTAATTAAATCATTTTTTATTGTACCAGTAGATGTTACTTTTATACCTTCTAGATCTAATGCATCTACTAAAAGCCAAGGTCCATGACATATAGAAGCTACAAGTTTTCCAGAATTATGAATGGATTTTACAAAATCTACTGTGTCTTTACAGCCTCTCATCCCGTCTGGAGAATATCCACCTGGTATATAAACTCCAATATAATCATCTGGATTTGCTTCAGATGATGCTAAATCAGATTTTAATTTAAAGGATCCACTTTTACCAGAATATTCTTTACCAGCCTCACTACCGATTAAGTCTACTTGATAGTCCTCTCTTAATCTGTGGTATGGGTATATTAATTCTTGTTCATCAAATAAATTTTCTATTAATACTGCTATTTTTTTCATTTATTCCTCCTATTTTTCTTTCTTATACAACTTATACCCTATTTTTGCTATAATATAGACGATGAGAAATGGAGATAGTATATGAATAAATTAATAACAAAAAATGATTACCTAGATTGGATATATGACAGAGGTAATACTAGTGGCAAAAAACATACCCTAGAAAAAATAAGAAGACTTTTGGCTCATTTTGATAATCCTCAAGATAAGATAAAAGTAATACATGTAGCAGGGACCAACGGTAAGGGATCTACATGTAGATTTTTGGCTCAAACTATTGGAAAAAAGTATTCCTGTGGACTATTTACGTCACCATATATGGTTAGGATTAACGAATCTATTTCTATAAGTGGAGTGGAAATTTCAGATGAAGATTTTAAAAAATATATTGATAGATTAAAACCTGTTGTTGAGAAACTTGATGAAGAAGGATATCACAATACTTATTTTGAAGTTTTAACTGCAATAATGTATTTATATTTTTATGACAAAAAAGTAGACTATGCTGTTGTAGAAGTGGGATTGGGTGGAAGTTTAGATTCTACTAATATTATAAAAAAACCGTTAGCAAGTGTTATTACAACAATTTCTAAAGACCATATCCAAGTTTTAGGAGATAGTCTTGAGCAAATAGCAGCAAATAAAGCAGGAATTATAAAAAAGAATGTCCCTATCTTTGTTTATCCTCAAAAAGATCTTGTAATGAAAGTTATAAAAGAAAAAGCAAAATTAGAAAATGCTAATATTTTTACTTTTACGAAAGATGAAATTAAAGTCAATGAGCTTACGTCTTCTTACAATGAATTTACATTTAATTCTTTCAATCGTATAAGGACTAGTCTTATTGGTAGTCATCAAATCTATAATGCATCTCTTGCACTTATGGTTTTAAATTTTTTCAAAAAAGAATTTAAATTAGATGAAAAAATAATAAGAAAATCTTTCTTTGAAACAACAAATCCAGGTAGACTACAAGAAATCCATAAATCTCCTAGGATATTGTTAGATGGAAGCCACAACCAAGAAGCTATAGATTCTCTTTTAGAATCTATAAAAAATTTCACCTATGATAAACTCATTTTGGGTTTTTCTGTTTTAGAAGATAAAAACCATGATTATATTATAGGGAATCTTGCAAATATTGCTGATAAGATTATTGTTACTAGTATAGACAATCCAAGAGCAATGGAACTTGAAGATATAGAAAAAGAATTTAAAGTTTATGGGAAATCTGTTATTAAAATAGAAGATAGAAAAAAAGCTTTTAAAAAAACTATTGATCTTGCAAAAGAAAATGATTTGATTTTATGGTGTGGGTCTTTATATTTAGTAGGAGAAATTTTAAGTTTTAAAGATGAAGTTTTAGGATAAAAAAAGAGTGTCTAAACAAATGAACTGACCCCAAAAAGTTGGACCTGAAAAACCAACTTTGAGGAGGTCAGT
>JBQDYR010000122.1:0-5075 GCA_052105355.1 Anaerococcus sp. | reverse complement strand
TATTTTACTTTTTTATTTTTAAAAGAAGATGATACCGCATCAAGAAAAGTTTCTCGGTTTTTTAAATTATGTAGATGTGCTAAGCTATATAAATATTTGTTAATCGTTCCTAATTAAATATGCCTTTAATTAAAATTTTTGAATGTCCTCAAATTCTATAAGTCTTATTTTATTCTCTTTAATCTCCAATATACATGGTATGCTATTGATACCATAGTAATCTAAGATCCTATTAAGCTCAGTATTGTTAAAATATTCACCTATGTCTAAATCTACGACATTCTTAGATAAATCATGTTCCTCACTTTCTTTTTTTACTAGCTCTATTCCATTGCTTATATAATGTAAACAATAAGGACAATCTTTTGATGTTAATAGATATATACCATCTTTTTTACCTATATCTTCCCATTCTATTTGATTCAGCTGCCTTTTCTTTATTTCATAATTAGATAATTGATAAAATTGCTCATAGTTACTAATATTAAATTTGAAAAGTTTAAATATTGCCAAAACAATAACTACTACATATATGCTTTTAATTACTTTTTTGTTCTTCACTTTTTATACCAGCTATTTGAAAAGTAAATTTCCAATGAACATAATAATTGGAAAAGATAATACCAATAACAAGTTCAAAAAAACAAATAGTATAGATTTTCTTTTTATGGATGATATCAAACCAATTATTCCAAGTATAGGACATATAAAAATCGTACTTATACCTAAAGGTTTCAATTCTGTAAATTTATTTAATAAATCTACAGGAAGAATATATGAAATAACAAACACTACTATACCGAGTACAAATGTGTATTTTCCTATATTAGTTCTTAGCATCCAACTTGCCCCACAGTATTAAAATACGTTCTAATTGCCCATGCTACTTTAGCCATTGTTCCTGACATTTCACTTTTATGTTCATCGATATAATCTACCAAGTCTTTATTACACTTACAATTTTTTCTTAATGTTAATGACCATTTGTAGCATTGATCATGTCTCTTGCATCCTTCATCTAGTACATCAGTAGCAGGCTTATTTGAATCTTTTCCACCATATCCTGGTCCACAATAGTTCCCCCATATTGGCAACCCTATTGAACGTGTACTGTAACCTTCTGTATTAAGTTCTGCATAATTTAAACTAACTGATTCTAACAATAAGCCTTGTTCTATAACTTCTGTACTTTCGTTATTATTTTGTGCATTTTGATAATCAAAATATAACCTACCATTATCTACAATGATGTATTCCTTAACTTCATCTCCTATTTTTTCAATTTCACTATAGCTCAAATTTTCTCCATCGGATGCAGCTACATTATTATTAGGAAAAATAAGTACACAAATAGCCAGTACAAAAATTAACCCTAAAAATATTTTTTTAAATTTTTCTTTCATTACATATCTCCTTTAGCACTTACACTTTACTATCTTGTTTCTAATTTAATTTTATAGTAGTTAGAAATTTATTTCAGCTAACTTTTGTGAATACTTTTATATTGACGTATTTTTATCAAATATTAAAAATATAACGTCACATATTCCTTGTATTTCATGGTCATAAAAAATTATTACTATAATACTATTTTGAATTTTCCCTTTTATTTTAGAAATTGCTCTTTACTTCAATCTCATGTCAAGCATATCTTTATCTTAGTTAGCCTGATATTTTTGTTCTCATTTTGATGTATAAACCGAAATAAAAAAAACTGTCACAAGATATGAAAAAATGTAAATATTATAAATAAATATCATGAGTTTATAAATACAACAAGAAAAATCCTGAAGATAAACAATTTGCAGAAAAATATTATAGCGAACTTTTCGTCTATAAAATAGCTGCAAAAGAAATCTTAGAAAACTATAAAAAACTACCAAATACAAAAGAAATATTAACAAGACTCGATAAGCTGCAAGAAAAAAAGAACACCCTTATGCAAGAGTATTCTTTGAATAAAGAACAATTTTCTGACCTTGTTCAATATAGGAAAAACTATGAAAATTACTATGGAAAGGAAGTGGAGAGGTAACATCTTCACTTCTTGTTCTTATATCTTTTTGCCATTTTCGATTTCTCTAAAAGAATCCCAAAAATATCTAGTCAATGTTATGCTAGCACCCACAGAAAGTTCTACATGCTTTTTACTCAAAGCTTTAAAACTCATTTCTCTTCCATGTCCACTTCCATAATGATTTCTAAGATCGTTAATTCCTGAAGCAAGTCCATTTAAACTCCCTATAATTTGCCTTACTATTTTGTCTTCAGTTTCATAAATTATCATGCTTTCATTTGGAATTTTTAAACACCTAAAGGTTTCTTTAACTAATTGTGTTAATTTTAAGTTATCTTGTTTATTCTCTCCTAAATTATTACAAATTTCCTTACAACAACTTTCAAGTAATTCCTTTGATTTTCCTATTTCTTCTGTGGGATTTAAAACTAAATATAAAACTAATGGAAAATCATATAAAGGATATATGGAATTTAAAAAAGGGATATCTTGGAAATATAGACTTCAAATATCTATTAATCTTGCTATTCAAAAGTCTAATAGCTATGATAATTTTTTAAAAGCTATGGAAGAATATGGATACGAAATCAAATTAGGCAAGTACCTATCTTTTCGTCATAAAGAGCAAGAAGAAAAAGGACGATTTATTCGTGCTAAAGAAACTACTCTTGGAAAAGATTATACCAATGAAAAGATCAAGGAAAGAATCGAGAATAATATAAATAAAAAGTTCGTAAAAATTGATTTTGATTCTTCTACGAAAGCATACAAAAAAGTTGACAATCTAATAGACTTAAAAAATAATAAAAAGATACAATCTTCTAAAGCTTATGAAATATGGGCAAAGAAATACAATATGAATACTATGGCTGACACTTTAAATCAACTCAGAAAGTATGGGCTGACATCTAATATAGATCTAGAAAATAAAATTCAAAAAAAATCCATTAGCAGACAAAAAACTTTAGATAAATTAAGGATATAGAAAAAGATTTGAACAAATCTATACTGCAATTGAAGCTTTAAACATTTTAAATTTGAATAAATCTATTTATGAGATCTATAAATCAAACTCTAAAGCTAAAGAATTTTATGCCGAATATAAAACTCAAATTATCACATACAAAAGTCAATAAATACTTTAGACAAAAACAAATATAAAAATTTAAGCATAAATGAATTATCAAATATTTACGATGAATATAAAAGTAAAAAAGATGTCCTTATGGTAGAATATTTCAATAAGAACATCTTGATATATGACTTGACCAAATTAAGGAAAAATACTGATAAATATATTGATAATGAATTGAATTATTGGGGTGGAGAGTTTTCTATCTGCATCCATAAAGAATTTTCATAATTTTGCAACAACACCTTTTACTTCAAGTCCTGTCTTCTAAATATGATTTTTGATAATAATAAGAAAAAAAATAATAGCATTATACCACTCACAAAAGATATAATTTCATTAAATCCATTCATATCAGCATATAGAATATCCCTTATTTGTTGAATTGGAATATAGTTTAATATAAAAATCTTATCAAATAATCCCATAGGCTTTCCATATGCTATTAATAATGCAAATGAAAAAATATATACTATAGATAATGATAATGATCTTGCCATATCTTTAAAAACAAATATAAAGAATACGCAAACTGAATACATGGCACTATTTAATATTATTGAAAAGAATGCTATTTTAATAATATGTTCAATATTCAAGTATAAATTTAAATCATATCCAAGACTTAACCCCATTCTAATACATCCAGCTATAGGATATATCAATATCATTAAGTTATAAGCAAACATATAAACAATTATTTTGCTCCAGAAAATATTACTTCTGGAGTTTCCTATATAAACATCATTATTAACCGTTCTATTTTTAAATTCTGTTCCCATAATTGATGTAATAATTATTGTAACTAAAATTACAATTACAGTTGAATCATAAACCATTGCATCAAAAATTCCAATAGCATCTTTTCTTGAATTCAAATCCAATAAATATCCAGAGGAACTAAAAATACCTAGCAATAAAATAGCCACGAAAGATATTAGTAAGAATCTATTATGTTTTATCTGATAAAAATCTTTTTTCATAATATTTTTCATATTTACCTCCATTATCATTTTAAATCACATTTTTTAAAATACTTTATTGTTCCTATTAAAAAAACAAAAAAATATACATTAGCTAAAACTATTGCTTCCATCAAATTAATACTGTTTTCTATCAGCAATCTACCTTGTCCCATTGGAATAAAGTGAGCCAATTGAACTGCGTTATTAGAATTCAATAAAAAAATCACAATGAAATAAATCCCAACAGATGAAGCTAAGGTCTTCCCTATATCTTTAAACAAAAAGGCTAAAAATACAGTGATGACTAAAAAAGATGTATTTAACAATAATGTAACCAGAAATATTTCTAAAATATTTATATTATCTGTTCCATTACCATTTTTTATCATACTAATTACGGTGACTATTGTTGGTTGTAACATCAAAATTAAATTAGAAAATACAATCACAACAAATGTCTTGACTATAACAATATTAGTTCTATCATGTCCACTTACAATGTATCTATTAATTTTTCTATCTAAAAAATTACCTCCTATATATAAAGATATAAAAACATTAACAACAATAAATAACAATGGCATATTATAGAAACTATGGTATATCATTTCTGATGTGTTTTTTATATTCTTGTCAAGCAATAAAACAGATTGTAATATAATTGATATAATAAGTAGAATTAGATATTTTTTATCTCGTATAAATTCATATAATTCGGACTTTAGTATATTCTTCATATTACATTCTTCCTATTCTATCAAATACATAATCTTCTAAAGATTCTCTTTCTTTCTTCATTTCTCTAATTTGAATTTTGTTGTCTGCCAATAAGGAAGACAATAAATCTATATTATCATTAAAATTTCTTATACATACAAATTCATTCTCTTTATTAATCTCTATATTAGGAAATTTTCCCTTAAATATATTTATAGTTTTTTCATTATCGCTTGTTTTAATA
>JBQDYR010000121.1:0-5100 GCA_052105355.1 Anaerococcus sp. | reverse complement strand
TCTCAAAAATCTCATCTTCCATTAATACCATAGGTAACCTAATGAAGTTATACATTTCAGATTGCCTATTATAAAAATAATCAAAATTCATCCTTACCTCCTTTCTTTGACATAAAAAAGACGACAGAATTATTACTTTCTATCGTCTGAGATTTGCATATTAAATTTTCATCACGAAATAAGACTCTTTAAAGAATCCTTAGTTTTATTGGTATGCTATTTACAATACCCATTATTAAAATGGATACTCTAAGCAGCACACCAACTATTTATTTTTTGAGTTTTAAACTTTGGTAGAAGTCTTGAACTCCTTATATTTACATAACTATTTGCCTCTATCACTATTATGACACGAAACCCAGGGCTAAAATCAATAATTTGTGAATAAAAAATCTACGCTTCCTCAATTTTGCATATATCTGATAAATGAACTCTTTTCCCAAATTCCAGAATTACACTTTCAGAATCTAATGATTTAATTATTACACTCATTAGATCATCGTCTCTAAAATCTAAGAATCCTTTAAGTCCTTTTTCTTTTACCAATTCAATATCAACTTGTCTTCCAATGAAATAATCTAAGTTGATATTTTCATTTTTTTCAACAACATTATTTTTATGAGTAGGTTTAATCGAAATTTCTTTTATTAGTTGTTTGGAAATACATCCATAAGAATCATTCTTTCTGCCACTTACTTGATAATAAAAAAAGTTTAAATCTTCATTTACAATATAAGAATTACTAACACCATCATTCCAACCTACTAATTCAATATCACACAGCTATCCTACATATTTTGATATATTAACCTTCCTAACTTCAGTATTCTTTTCTCTTAAATTCTCCTTATAATCAACTAAAGAATCAATACTTACAGAAAATATTTCTGAAATCTTTTTCAAATTTACAATGTCTGGTATCCCATTATTACTCTCCCATTTTGCAACAGCAGATCGCGATACATCTAACTTTTCAGCAAGTTCTTCTTGTGTAATTTCCGACATTTTTCTTAACTCTTTTATTTTTTCTCCGAGCATCATATATAATCTCCTTTACCTAGTTTATATCCTAATTAAATCATAAATGATCACTTATTAACATGGATTTCCCGAAACATGAATGTCACTTAGCGTAACATGAATCCATTTTCAGTCAAAATAAAATGCCATTACATTTTTACTTTTTTGTAGAGACTCTGAAACCTAGTATCTATCGCCACTATTTGCCTTATGTTAATTATGACACGAGCCCCTAGTCTAAATCGTGTAGTAATATCAACGATTTTAGATATAAATTATCTATCTATTCAGGTAGATTGTTAATACTAGAAACTGTGGTTGTTTGTGTGAAACTTAAATTTTTATTTCTTAACCTTTAGCACTAAAAAGTCTGGCTTATGCAATAAATATTTATAATCTGGATATTGTTCAAGCATATTATCTGTTGGTAATGGCTCAATCATTTTTTCTATTGTAAATCCTGCATTTATTAATGTGTTTATAATTGTAGAAAAAGTTCTATGGTATTTCTTTACATTGTCAACAAACCAGACTGACTCTCGTTCTCCCTCTATGCCATAATCTGCAAGATTAAGATGTATCTTGTTGCCTTTCTCGTCTCTTGTCCATCTATTTCCACCAGAATGGCATGTGGATAATGGGTTTTCTTGAGAAAATATGAATACTCCTTCTGTATAAAGAATATTATAAATGTCATTAACAAGCTCTTCGAAATCCTCTACATAATGAAATGCCAATGAACTAACTACTACATCAAATTGTTCATTTAATTCTACAATTTTTTCCATAGGCATATTGATATAAACTATATTAGGATCACTATTCTCATTTCTGGCAATATCTAACATCTTTTCAGATATATCAATCCCTACTACCTTTTTTGCCCCACAATCAATAAATCTTTTACAATGTTCTCCAAAACCACACCCTAAATCTAATACTTTTTTATCTTTTAAATCAGGAATCATAGAAAATAATGCCGGTATCTCAAATAAATTATTTGCATTTATTTTATTATCTCTAATTTTTCTGTATCCCTCAAAAAACACTTCATTGTCATATATATTCTGTTGTGCCATTTTTACCCCTCCTTTTATACTGATGTGCTGTTTTCATCATTTATTTTCCTAATAAGTGCTCTGAACAGCACACCAACGATTCATTTTTTGATTTTAAACTTTGGTAGAAGCTCTAAACCCCTTGTATTTACTTGACTATTTGCCTGTGTCATAATTATGACACGAAACTTAGAATCGTATTCTATAAAAATGGTTAATGTACTTCGCTTGGTTCAAAGAAAGTTTAAGATATTTTTTGTATCTTTCATTTTCTTTATCCAAATATTTATTTCCAACAAAAACCCATTCACAGTATTCATAAAAAATAAATAGGCTCAAGGTCTTTAACCATTTCTTCTTAGATATACCTTTGTCTTTTAGCAGTTGATCGTAATAATAATTTATTGCTAAATTTCTGTCTGCTTCAGACAAATAGAAGAATGCTTGTTCATTTTCTTCACCATGAGCAATTAGGCGAGCAAAAGACGTAGGGTATGGGAGTAATCCAGCATATTCCCGGTCTATGAGTACAGCTTCATTTTCGTTTACTTTTACATTAAAAGGTAATAAATCATCGTGGCACAGAGTTCTAGGGACTGATTTATATTCAGCTAAAAAAGTAGAATAAGCTTCTTCAAGTTCGGAATTATTTAGATATTTAATACGATTATTTCTCTCCAATATACTTTTTTCAAAATTATATCCATATATATTTAGATCTGTATCATTCCATTTCATTTTTTGTATACCTATTAAAGAATCTAATGCTCGAATAAGCATATCACGAGTACAGTGCCTTAAATCTCTGCCTTCTATATATTCGATTAATATATAATCTTTATTTTCCCATATTGTATGTCCATATAAGGCTGGAACACTGGAATCCAATTTGGATAACACATTCAAATACAACTCTGCTTCATATTTTTTTGCTTCCTTAAAAATATAAATTTTTTTTGAGTCATATACCTTGCAAACTTGATAGTATTCGTTATCATCCTCATGCTTTATTTGCTCAATTCTTTGTAAATTTAAACTGAATTGCAGATTCATTTTCTGAATTATTTCTTTTACAGGCATAGCTTATTCTCCTATTATTCTAATTATATTTCCTTTACATGCAGAACTTAGTGGATTAACAATTACAATTTTATGTTTATTTTATTTAAAAATATGCACTTTATGAATAATCACATTCAATAATTACTTTAAAAATCACGACAATCCCATTCTGTTTTCATAGAAGAAACTCTGAACACCAGTATATATAGTTACTGTTTCTCATTGTAATAATTCAACACGACACCCACTAGAAAAGTCTTATAGTAATTTCAAGTCTTGAAGATATACACACCTATATATTCAGGTTGTTTTCTGGACCTGAAACTAAGATTAATTTCTAAATTTTACAAAGTTTTCTTCCTATACTGCTTATAAAATAAAATGCTAAATCATTTCCAATAGCAGCTATCATACACCAAATCAAAGTAGTTGCTGTATCTAATATTTTCCAGATTGTTTAGCTTAACATTTTTAATAAGAATTTGAAATATCCACTATAACTTAGATTTTCAATTTCATTTAAATCTATTTTCTTTATCTAATATTTATATAAAAATAAAATTATTCTCTAAATTTCTAGCTCCCCAATATTCTTTTTCTTTTCTAGCCTCCCATGTGGACTTCTTCATACAATGTAAAATCAATTTATCCTCAAAATTCAATTTTAATAGTAGTAAGCTGCTGTGCTCATAAGACAAAATACGACCTACTTAATTAATCCTATAATAAAACCTTTTTATTTAAGCCTTTATCACTCCAAGAAAGATAGTAAGCATTCTTAAGAGGATTAGACTTAATAACTTTCATTTCATAAACATCCCAAACAACCGCTACTTGATTTTCTATTGCAATCGCATCTGCTATCTGTCCAGAATAGAACTCATCAAAGTCTGCTCTTTCAGGCTCATCATAATGTGGACAATGTAGATAAGGAATTATGCCCAAACCTTTGACCCATTTATGTTTTGAATTCTCTCTACCTTCAATAAACTCACTATCACTATGTCCTGCGATAAACCAACAGATAGAACCTGCACTTAAGCCAGACAGTACCTTCCCACTTTTATAAGCTCTAATTAAGGCCTTATCTACAGCGTATTCTTTCCAAACTTCCATCATATAAGCAGTATTACCACCACCAACATAAATGATGTCTGTTCTTTCAATCTTTTGATTAACTTCTTCCCTATTTACTTCTGCATTAGATAAATACAAGGTGTCAGTTTTGCATCCTAAACTCCTATATAAATCATTAATAGTCTCTATATAAGGTTCAGCATCTTTACTTGCTGTAGGTATAAATAAAAAATTAGGATTTTCATTTTTAGCTGACTCGACAATAAACTTGTCTATTTCATAAGTTTCATTATCGACTACTTCTCCACCGCCAATTGCTATAATCATAAATTTCCTCCAATATTTAAAATTTGTTTCTCTAGTAGAGGGCTTGAAACCTTGTCGCCACCTTTAGTATTTGCCGTTGTCATAATTATAACACAAGCCCCACAAGATCAATCTGAAAATATAACTTAATATAAAATTAAACTATCGCTAAATACCATCATGTTATCTTTTATTGCTAACAATAATAACTTTTATATACTATTAAATACTCTTTATATTCTTCAGCCAATCCTTCTAGTTTATTAATAAAATATCCTTCCTATTTTTCTTAAGTATATAATAATCTTAGCACTTCTTTTAACGATGAAATTTAAAAGCGTTTCAGTTGATCACAAGTTGGTTACTAAGTATATAAACAAATAAAAAGAACGTTGATATCTCAACGTTCATCTTATTTACTTGGCGCGGCATTGAGGATTCGAACCCCAGGCCTACTGGTCCGTAGCCAGTCGCTCTATCCAGCTGAGCTAATACCGCACTTACATCATAATATTAAATTTTATTTGGAGCGGGTGAAGGGAATCGAACCCTCGCAACCAGCTTGGAAGGCTGGGGC
>JBQDYR010000120.1:0-5100 GCA_052105355.1 Anaerococcus sp. | reverse complement strand
ATTGTATATTGTAATATCATCGACAAATTATTTAGGATAATGCTTTTTAAATTTAATTTACTTGTCAAATAGCTAATAATAGAAGATATACTAATATATATACCATTTAATATTGGAAAATATTTAATAGCTATTCCTAATTCTGAACCATAAGGTTGCCAAATTAGATTAAAAGCAGAAAATGCCACAAAAGAAAAAATTGACATCATCAAACTTATAATTAAATTGTAGTTGGAAAAAACATCCTTCACTCCACTTACAGTTAATTTAAATATAGAATCCACTTCTCCTTTATTGTCTCTCATAAATATAGTAGATAAGAGTGCAATAATAATTTGAACAAATATTACAATATACAATACAAAAAAAGATTCATTTATATTCAACATTATTATGAAAGTTATAATAGGTAGAGTAAGTATTACTTCTATCAATTTAGTCTTTCCTGTATAATTTTTAAAAATTGAACTTTCATACTTAGAACCTAACCAAGCTGGTAAACATCCACTCATAAGTGCAGCACCAAGCCCTTTTGTCACATATGAAATAACTAATATGTTGAATGAATATCCAAGAATTAACAAAATATATGATAAAATACTTAAAATAACGCCTACAACATAAGTTTTTCTTCTACCTATTAAATCTGCTATTGCCCCACTTGACAAATCAAATATCATTAAGCTACTCAAATATACACTCCAAAGGATACCAATTTTAACATATGATATGTTTTTAGAAAGCAAGAATATGGTTATTACTGAATTAGCTAACAAATCTGCAATTTTTTGCAAAGCATTGATAACTACATATGTTGATAATTCGATTTTTGTTCTACTCATTGAATAACTCCATTATTTTCTTAAACTCTTTAATATTCATATCCCCTTGAATCATTTTATCTTTTATATGCCCTTGTGCCTTATAAGCCTCACTTATAACAATATTACTGATTAAATACAATACATATATTTGTTTTCTATTTAATTCATTATATGATATTTGAGGAATTCCTCCCTCTTCTAACATTTCCTCATAACAATTAGTAATTTCAATATTATACTTTAAATTGTTTTTGCAAAACTCAGTATTTGGATGGGGGACTAAAATATATGGTTCTATGAAATCAACAATATTATTAGCTATAAATATATACATGGCATTTAAATCTCTTAATTCATCTTCTATCGTTGTACCAGGTAATCCAATTATCCATTCTAATCCAATAGCCATTTTATTTTCTTTTACTAGTTTTGCCAATTTAAATATATTGTTTATATTAATATTCTTATCTGCATATTTTATTGCTGTATTATTATATGACTCAAGTCCTAGAAGTATACTTCTACTTATTCTTGAAATATATTTTATCATTTCTTCATTCAAATTATTTAAATGAGAAAACAAACCATTTAGAATTATTTCATTGTCTTCCAAAACCTTACATACTTCTATTACATGTTTCTTACTAAGAGTAAACAATTCATCGGATAAAAATACAAGTTCTAATTTTCCATTACACGACCTTTTCAAATTTTCTATTTCTTTTCTTATAATAAGACTAGATTTAACTCTATATTTGTTCCAATCCTTTGTGTTTTTACAAAAATTACAAGCATAGGGGCAACCATATGATGTTCTTATTGAAATTGGTAATTTAGTAACTTTCATTATATACTTCTCAATTAAATATATAGTTTTATCTAAAAAACTAAAATCAATAGCTGGCAATTTATTATAATCATCTATATAATTAACCCCTCTCCTATTAACAATTTTTTTATCTATATTTAATAGACATCCGTTAAATTTTTTATAGTTATCAAAATTAATATTTTCTTCTTCTATAAAAGAATTTATTACTAACTCTGATTCTCCTCTTATAGCAATATCGATATTTGGTAGTAATTGTAACAATTCATCTTCTAACATTTCTGTTAACTTTCCACAATAAATAATTCTTTTATTTTTATCCATTTTCTTTACAATATCACTAATCAATTTAATAGAAAATATTGTTGCAGTATTAGTATTATTCATATAATAATCAGTATGGAAAACTAGAACATCGAATTTACAACTATGAATGATTAATTTCAGTCTTTCATAATCTTCATCTTTATATGATCTAAAAATATTCTGCATAGATATATATTCTACATCATGTCCTTGAGATTTTAAATATGTGCATAATTGCAAAGGTGCAGTGTTGACAACTTCATAATTCATTATATTAGACACAACACTCTCTATTAACTTTCCCTTTCTAAACGGAGTAATTACTAAGATATTCAACAAGATCACCTACATTCATTATATTCTCTTACTAATCCACTAAATATATTTTCTTTAGTAAATAGCTTAATCATGTTTTCTATAAATTCTTTTTTATCTTTTTCTTTTAGTGAATAATTTATTTTTAACAATTCTTCTGCCTTAGCTAGACCATAATATTTGTAATTAATAATAAATTCGTATACCGGCTTATTAATACTAACTAGTTTTCTATTTAAGAAAATTATTGCTCCGCTATCAGTAGTATCTATTCGATATTGCATATCATCTATTTCAAAATTTTTCATTTCACTATTCCCTCCATAAAATATGGACATGAAAAGTCTCTAGAAGTTAAAGAATATTCATCTTTATAAAAAGATCTTATCCTGCAACCACCACCACATAATGTTACATATTTACATTTTTCACATACCTCGCTTATATCTTTCATTTTTATATTTCTCAATTTATTTAAAACTTTTGAATTTTTCCAAATTGATTTAAAATCATCTTTAATAATATTACCACACAAAAGTTTCTTATTTTCTCCAGAAATAACACATGGATATACATCTCCATTCGATATAATATTACAAGATGTAATACCTGCATGACAGCCTGTATTATATGAATTTCTATATGGATAAAACATAAGAGGAGAAGAATATCCCCATATTTCGCTAACATCTGATAAGCTGTAACCTAAATTTAGCATTGGGAGATATATCTCCCATGGACAAGAGACAGATAATTTATAGTTTCTTATTTTACCTTCTAACTTTAACGCTGTTATTTTTTCAATGAAATTTTTCCATTGTTCATATGGAATTTCATTGTCGTCTGTATGATCTTTATGCAACAAAGAAACATATTTTATTATAAGCACATCTTCTATTCCGTTATTTTTCAAAATATTAACATTTTTTTCAAAAAAATCAATATTCTTTTTCGTTAATACTTGTGCTATCGAAAATGGTATTTCATTATTTTTTAGTATTTTTATGTTTTTAATCACTTTATCAGTGCTCTCTCTATATATATCATTTACGCTATTAATAAAACTATCAATACTTATTACTAGATGAAATGACGTATTCATTGCTATGCGGAATAATCTCGAATCTAATAAAGATCCATTGGTTACTAAAGTCAAATCTATAAATGGTTTCTTTAGAGTATATTCTATCAAATCGTATATTCCTTCTTTTAATAGTGGTTCACCACCTGCAAAATTAAATGAATATGTCCCCATATTATATAATTCATCTATAATCTGTTTAAATTGGTTTATTGTTAATTCATCTTTTATATTTTTTCTATTAGCAGCTGAACAATATTGACAGTTGAAATTACAATTTTCAGTAATATCAATATCTACCTGAATTGGAAATTCAAACATAAATTATCCTTTCATAATAATATGAGCAAGATATGAATAAGTTTTAATATTTATATATACCATATCTTGCTCATAATGTTATTTAATTAATTCTTTTAAAATGGACTTGTTCTGTTCCATTGAAGAGATGTGACCGGAATTGATTCCACTTCAGGAACAATTTTTTTACATTCCAGCTCTTTTGTGTTTTTCTTTTTATCCTCCGACTTATTAATTTTTTTACCCTCATGATTTTTTTTACTCATAATCAAATCCTCCTTAAATATATTTTTCTATTTGTATACAAAATTAGATGCTATATATTCATACATTGAACATATATTAAAGATTTCTATCATAGAATCTTATAATTATAATATGATATTCAAAAATAATTTTCATCTAACTTTTGTGAATAATTTATTCTACACAAAACTACACACTCAATTTTCTTGATCTTTACCAAAGATTAAATCTAGCAAGTTTTAGTTTAACATCTATCTCTCATCTTCTTTAAAATATTCTGTCCTTTTTATCTTTTTCTTTTCTTTACTTTTTAAATCATTGATTTGTCCTAGTATAGATTTCTTTTCTTTATTTTGTCCCTTTAATTGTTCTCTTGATTTTAAAAGTTTAGTAGATAAAATGCGCACATTCTGATGTTCTTTTCCATTATTATCTATAGATGTTTTTATCTGTCCAAATATCTTTATAAAATCTCCTTGTTTTAGGTTCTCTAAATCTTTTGTCTTATCTCCATAGGCTGAACAATTCGTATAAATTTTATTCCCATCGTCATCTTTTGAAACAATTGAAAAGTTACTTACTTTGAACTTTTCTCCATTAACATTTTCTCTTTCAAGATTTTCTACTTTGACAGCTATATTACCTACGAGATTTATGAGGTCATCTTTTTCTTCAAGTTCATTGGTATTTTCAATGAGCTTTCCTTGTTCTTTCATATCATCAATCATATAGTCAAAGTCATCACTTAGTAGACCCGTTGTGTCATTGTTCATATATAAAACATAGACTTCTTCAAGTGCCTTTTCATCATTAACACCCTTTTCTATGCTCACAAGTGCTTTTATAAAATCCTTGTAATTATCATTCATCATTTCTTCTAAATTTTCTCTAATATCTTTGTATTCCATAATTTCCTCCTTGTACTAAATAAGGAGAGCTTTTCGCCCTCCTTTATCGTTCTTGTCCTTTTTCACTTTTTTCTTGGTTTTTATCTTTTTCTTCTTCTGATTTAAATTTTGATATTTGTCCCAATATTGATGGTTTCTCTTCCCTTGAGTGAAGATTGTCCTCTACATCATAAGTTGATTCAAAATAATCACTATCTTTAAAATCATTGTCATACCTATCTGGTATTCCGTCATTGTCAAGATCTTTTGCAAGTGGATCATAGAAGTTTCCATCATCATCTATTTCTAGTC
>JBQDYR010000119.1:0-5122 GCA_052105355.1 Anaerococcus sp. | reverse complement strand
TTTTATTTAATTCTTTTCTTGTTAAAATGATATCGCTTGGGGTAAAATATAATAAAGATGATAATAATGAATATTATTCGAATCTGGACGATATATCTTTATTAATTAGTTTAATAAAAAAAGTATTATATAAATTAGAAGAAAATTAGGAGTAAATATGACAAAAAAATTTGAGTCACATGGCTACCAGCTAGAATTCGAAAAAAATAAAGGTAAAGCCATTATTGAATTAGAATTGGGAAGTGGCCCTCAAGAATGTTATCTTATAGATATTTTTTCTGTAGATGATCAAGATTATATAGCTTTAGTACCTGTTGATAGTGAAGAACTATATATTCTTAAATATGATATTAATGAAGAAGATGAGGAAAACATTAATCTAATAGCTGTAGAAGAAGAGGAATTAGATTTGATTTATCATTTATTCTTCCATTATTGGGATGAAGAAACTATCGATAATTTGATAGATGATTATATGGGTGATCTTGAAAATCTAGAGATGGATGAATAATAGAAGAATGAATCTTCCATATTATCCAATTTCAAAATTTTATAAAGAAGCATATGGAGAAAAAGTATATAAACTACCTATAAAACTTTCTTTAACATGTCCTAATAGAGATGGATCTGCAGGATTTGGAGGATGTATTTTTTGTTCGGAAAGTGGCGGAAGTTTTGAAAATTTATGTAGTGAGCATACTGTAAAAGAACAACTTTCTATCAATAAAAAATATATAGGTAGTAGATATAAAGCTAAAAAATTTATCGCATATTTCCAAAATTTTTCAAATACTTATATGTCTCTAGATGATTTTAAAACTATAATCAATGCATGTGAAGAGGATTATATAGTTGCTATATCTATTTCTACAAGAAGTGATTGTATATCAGAAGATAAACTGAATTTCTTAAAGGAATTTTCTCAAAGAACAAAAATTGATATAGTAATTGAACTTGGCTTACAAACAGTCAATTACAAAACTTCAGAAATTCTAAATAGATGTGAAGATTTAGCAGATTTTATTGAAGCTATGAATCTTATAAATAAGTATGGTTTTAGAGTTTGTGTTCATGTAATTTTATCCTTGCCTTGGGATGATATGAGCGATATTATCCAAACAGCTAAAATTATAAATGTATTTGGAATAAAAGAGGTAAAAATTCATTCATTATTTATTGTAAAGGGTACAAAACTTGATAAAATGTATCAAAATAATGAATTTATTATGCCGAGTAAAAAAGACTATCAAATGAATGTAGTAAACTTTTTAAGAAGACTTGCTCCGAATGTTGCTATCCAAAGACTTGTTGGAAGAGCACCAAAAGAAGAAACGAGTTTTTGCAATTGGGATACATCTTGGTGGCTAATAAGAGATGAGATAATCGGATATATGAATGATAAAGGATATGTTCAGGGAGACTTGAATATTAGAAAGCATTACAAGGTAATAAAAGGAGAAAAAAATGATTAATTTAGTAATAGGTTCAAAAGGAAGCGGAAAAACAAAATGGTTGATTGAACAAGCAAATACTGAAAAAGATAAGGGAAATGAAAATATAGTATTTGTTGATAGTGATAATGACCAAATATATTCACTTGACTACAAAGTTAGACTTATAGATGCTTCTGATTTCTATATAAATGATATAAAATCTTTTATAGGTTTTATAGCTGGAATTTTAGCAAGAGACTTTGATATTGGAAAAGTTTATTTAGATGGTATCTATAATTTATTTGATATAAACAAAAATAATATTAATGAACTTGTTGAAGGATTAGAAAAGCTTTCTAAAGAATGTGAAACTGACATTTATCTAGGACTAAACTGGACTAAAGAAGATGTTCCAGAATCATTAGATGTAGAAATATTCGAAACCAAAGAATTATATCAGTAGAATATTTTGAGCTGTTGCAAAAAATAAACTATAATTACTACACCACTAGAGACTGAGTGTATCTTGTGTTCTATAAGTCCGCAAGTTTAATTCTTATAAGAAAGTATTTAATTTCTAGTGATAATAATTATATGTTTATAAAGCAACAGCTTTTTTTGATATTATGATAAGTGATAAAAAAAAGTTAGAAAAATTTGATAGTTGGAGAAAAGATACCATTGATTTATTGACAGAAGGTAGTATTGATAAAAATGAATTTTTGGATATAAACTATGAATATATACAAAAATTAGATTTAAAACCATATTCTCATATAGAAAATATTTTAGAAGGTATTTATAATTATCAATACTATAATATTCTTGCTAAAAGATCCAACAATAAAGCCAATCTATATTTGCATAATCCTAAAAAAAAGAAAATTTACTCTAGATATATAAATGATAGAGAAAATTATTATTGCCTTAAAGATTATACAACCAGTTCTCTTATAAAACTTGTAAATTATCAAAATATCAAGTCTTATTACATAAAATTATTATCAAAGAGACTTACTGGGAAAATATTTGAAATAGTTTTATTAGATTATGATAAAGTAATACTTCATTCAAAAGATCCAAGGATATTACAAGAATTAAAAAATCATCAAGTTTTTGATGAAAACATTCAGCTATCAAAAATAAACGAATATGTAAATAGGTCCTACTAATATGATAGAAATAATTATAGAAAAAAATGATAGTTCTCAAAGATTTGATAGGTTTTTAAGAAAATACTTAGAAAATGCACCCTTATCCTTGATACAAAAAAACATCAGAAAAAAGAATTTTAAGATAAATGATAAAAGAGCTAAAGCCTCTAATATGGTTGAAGAGGGTGATAAAATTACTATGTATATCAAAGATAGTGATTTTGAAAAGTGGAAGAGAAAAGATGATTATAAACCACAAACTTTTGATTTGGATATAGTCTATGAAGATAAAAATATAATAATTATAGACAAAAAACCTGGTGTTCTTACTCATGCTGCATCAAATAAAGATTATGGAAATAATGTAGTTGACTCTATGAAATCTTATTTGATAAAAACTAAACAGGTTAATCCAAGAGATAAAACTTTTACTCCGGCAGTAGTAAATAGACTAGATAGAAATACTGGTGGGTTAATTATTGGAGCTAAAAATGCTGAATCTTTAAGGATTTTAAATAAGGCTATTAGAGAAAATAGAATTGATAAATACTATTTGACTATAGTAAAAGGGAAAGTTGATCAAGAATTTACTATAGATTCTAGGATAATAAAAAATGAAAAAAGAAATCTTGTGAAATCCTCTAAAGATGGACAAAGAATATTAACTCATTTTAATCCATTAGAATATAAAAATAACTTTACAGTATTAGAATGTAAATTAATTACTGGAAAAACTCATCAAATTAGATATTCATTAAGAGAAAATTCTACACCAATAATAGGTGATAGAAAGTATGGTTTTAGTAATATAAATGAAAAAGTTTATAAAAAAACTAACTTAAATAACCAGTTACTTTTAGCCTATAGATTAGTATTTAATAATATAGAGGGTTTGGAATATTTAAAAGATAAAGAGTTTTATTCTAAACAAATAGATAAATTTAATAGAATTAAAAAGGTTGTCTTTTATGATTTATAAGATAGACGGAATAGAATATAAGACTGATAAAAGCCTAAATATTTTACAAGCTATAGAAAAAAAGAATAAAGAAAAGATATATATTGCTGCAATAGTAAATGGTGAGGTAAAAGATTTAAATCACAAGTTATCTAACAATGATGAAATTTACTTAGTAAGTAAATATTCAAATATTGGGAAACAAATATATTCATCTTCACTAAGTATGATTCTAATACTTGCCGTAAAAGAAGTTTTGGGTGATGTAAATGTTAACGTTGAATATTCTATAGGAAATGGATTATATATAAGTATAAAAGACTATGTTGTAAATCGTAAAGATGTAGATTTAATAGATCAAAAAATGAAAGAATATATAGAGTCTGCACATCCTATAAATAAAGAAAGAGTTTCTTCTGATATTGCTATAAATCTATTTAAAGCAGAAGGATATTCTGAAAAAATAGAACTAATAGAAACCTTAGATTTGGACTATATAGATTTATATTTAGTAGGAGGAAGGGCTTTTTCTTTTGATAAACCACTTGCTCCTAATACTTCTTTTATGAATGATTATAAACTTCTTGCTTATTACCCAGGAATCATAATACAATATCCTAGTGAAAAAGGTGATGAAGATTCAGAATTTGTTGAGCAAGTAAGTTTAACCAAAATGTATTCTTCTTCAAAGAAATGGACAGAACTTATGGGAGTTAAGTATGCTGGAAATTTGAATAAGGCAATATTGGAAGGAAGAATGGATAATTTAATATTAGTAAATGAAACATTCTATAACAATCAATTGGCCAAGTGTGCTAAAGATGTCATAGACAATAATATGCAAATAGTCCTAATCGCAGGACCATCGTCTTCAGGAAAAACTACAACAGCAGAAAAACTTGCAATCCAACTTGCGGTTTATGGAAAAAATACTTTTATTATTTCAACAGATGATTACTTTATAGATAGAGATAAGACTCCTGTTAATGAGTTTGGTTATAAAGATTATGAAAATGTAAATGCAATAGACTTAGACCAGTTAAATAAAGATTTGCTAGACCTCCTTGAAGGAGAAGAGATTGAACTTCCTTCATATAATTTTATAAAAGGAAAAAGAGAAAAGTCTGATAAAAAAATAAAACTAGATGATGGTATATTAATTATAGAAGTTATTCACTCATTAAATCCTGTACTTTCTAAATATATACCTGAAAAAAATAAGTATAAGATATATGTTTCTGCGCTAACTCAAATAAATGTAGACTCACATAATAGAATATCTTCTTCTGATTCAAGACTTATAAGAAGGATAGTGAGAGATAAAAATTACAGAGGATATACACCTATAGAGACTATAGAATCATGGGATAATGTTAGAAGAGGAGAGAGAAAATATATTTTTCCATTTCAAGAAAATGCTGATTTTTATATGGATACTTCTCTGATCTATGAATTCAATGCATTAAAAAATGAAGCTATAGAAGCCTTGGATTCAATTGACAAGTCTAGTAAATGTTATTACAAATCAAGAGATTTAAAAAAACTACTTAATAATTTTATAGGCATAGAAGATTTAT
>JBQDYR010000118.1:0-5122 GCA_052105355.1 Anaerococcus sp. | reverse complement strand
TTGGCAGTTTCAGAATCAAAAGCAAGACCAGGATTTCCAAAGTTTGGATTGTCTATAATCTCTCCCAAGTTCCCATAGCTTGATCCAAAATATCCACTCATATTTCCCTGACTATCAAGTAATGCTAAATAATGAGCCATATTTGTTTCATAGTTTGCAAATTCTTCTCTTGCTATTTCATCAATACTTTTCTTTTTTATAGTTAATGTTAGAATTCTATAGGTATATGGATTTCCTTCACTGTCATATTTTGTAATAGACTTTGAAGTATATTTTTTCTCATACATTTGATTAAATAGTTTTTTTAATTCCTTTTGTATCTCTTCAGCTGACTTAATCTCTCCATATCTTGCTGTTAAATAGCTAAAAAGCTCGTGTAGATCATGACCAACAGAATCTCCTTTTATATGATATTCATCATAATTTGGATAATTTTCTTTAATACTATCTATTTCATCTTGTAATGCATATTCATAACTTGTAAATTCATTATTAATATCCATTAAAACTTCTTCTTTTGATAGATAGCTTGTAGCTATAACATTACTTGTTAATCCTGAAGTAAGACTTCCAACATTGCTAATTCCTTGAAATAGCATAAAAAAAAGTCCTAAAATACAAAGGGCAATTAAAATTTGCTTATATCCTTTGTTTTTTAAAACTTCCAATGTTTTCTTTCCAATATTAGCGAAAGATTTCTTTATTCTATTTACTAAACCTTCCCCGTGTTTCTTCCTAAAATCTCTCTGAAACTTCTTTTTCATAAAAAATCGATTCAATTTATTAGAGTTTTGATAAGCTTTAGTCTTCTTCAATTCTTCAAAATTTCTTTGAAAGAGGAGTTTACTTTCTTTCTTATAAATTTTTCCTTCTAAAGATTTTATTTTTCTTTGAGTTTTTAAAGGTTTTTTTCTTCTAAAATGGCTAATTTCTCTACCTACAACTTCGGTAGTTCTACTAAGCTTATAAGCAGCGTTAACGCCTGCATTATCATCTTTCCCACTATATAGGTAGTTTGCCGTCATAGCACTCGCAAAAGTAATAGGTTTTTCTAAACCCGCTTTTTTTGACTTTTTCTTATCCTTAATTAACTCTTTTTCCTTTTTATTCTTTTTCTCATATAGTTTTGATATTTTATCTTCTTTTTTATAAAACTTATCTTTTTCACTTTTGTTATCTTTTTTAGAATGGAATTTAGTTTTATTTTTTGTATCTACCTTATTTTCTTCAGATACATTTTTAGAATCCTGTACTTCTTTTTTTGTCCTGGTGTATTCTTTCTTTGGATCAAAGTTGCTTTTCTTTATAGTATTATCAAAAGCGTCATTTATTTGTCTTTTCTTTCCCTTGTTTTTATTAGAAATTCCACTATGATTTAAATCAAGTTCATCTACTTCAAGATTCTCATTTTTTATTACGTTTTTTTCCTGTTTGAAGATTTCTTTTTTCGTGCCTATTTTTTCTTGATTCTTTTTATTTATATTATATTTATCTTTATTTTTTTCAGATTCACTTTTAAATCCTTCAGATAGGCTATCCTGTCTAAATTTCTCACTAGAAACCCTACCCATTAGCATATTTTTTTCTTCTAAATTTCTAACTTTGCCTTTGAAATATTTGCTATTTTGTTTTTTATTAGTATTCAGGTCTTGAATTATTTTTTTATCTTCTTCATTTGCCTTATATGATAGACCTTTTCTTCTAAACTTCCCATTTAAAGATTTTAATTCTGCTTTTTCCCCTTTATCCTTAAACTGACTTTGAGTTTGATAAAGTTTTTTTAAGGTATTTTTTTGAAAGCTTTCTTCCCCTTTCTTACCAAGAATAGAAGAACCATCCCAATTTTTTCTTTGCACATCAGAAGATGGTAAATACTTATAGTCATCTCTTGTGTCCCTATAGGATACATTGCTATCACTAAAGTTCATGTCATAGCGATCTATGACACCATCATTATCTGAGTCCTGTGATAAGGGATCATATGTTGAACTTACCTCTCTATTAAAATTCTTATCTTCTTTTCTAAATTTCCTTATTTTTTTCTCTGGCACATCATTAAAACTTTCACTCTCAACGTTTCTCTTCCATTTTAAATTACTATTCCCCTTGCAATTTTTTTTGGGAGAAATGCTACTTTTTATATTAGAGTTAGTTGAAATTACTCCATCATTAAAATCTTCTTTAAAATTACTTAGCCTATATTCTGTTTCTTGCCCGTGATATTCACCATATCTACTTTCCTCATTTTCTTCCATTTTTCTATGCTGCCGTTGCGAATATTCCGGCTGATATTCATTATGATATGAGGCTTCTGCAAATTTTTCCTCATGGATTTTTCTTTGTCTTCTTTCTCTATTTGGCTTTTCTTTTTCTTTGAATAAATCCTGACTATTTTCTTGCAAATGATCTGAGTAATATTTAGAGTTTTCAACATTATTGTCTATGTTGTTCCTGCTTTTTACTTTATTTATTTCTTTTTTTGAAAAATCTGATGGTCTCTCTGTATTACTGAATTTTTCATTGCTTTCTTCTTTCTTTTCTGATATAAGCTTGGTCTTTGGTACATCTCTTGGGTTTACTTTCCCTTTCTTTTTCATATACACCTCCTATTTCATATTTTTCTCAATCCTTTCTTTAGCTATTTGACAGTATTCTTTGTTTATGTCGATTCCAATATATTCTCTGTCCATCCTAATAGCTACCATTCCAACAGTTCCTGAACCCATAAAGGGATCAAGAATCAAGCCTTTTTTAGGACATCCTGCTTTTATACAAAGTTCTACCAGTTTTGGTGGAAATACCGCATAGTGTTTTCCTTTAAATGCACTGGTGTTAATAGTCCAAATATCTCTATTGTTTCTAAACTTAGGGACATTATCTCCTATATATTCTCCATACTCTCTTGCTTCATTTATGCCCTGTCTTTTAGCTCCTGTACCTTCTTGTAAATACTTATTATTTTTTCCTCTTGCCCTCATATATCTTTTCTTGCTTATTTCTTTTATTGGTTCTTTCATAGCGTCAAAGTTATAGAAATACTTTCTTGCTTTTGATAGTAGGAAGATATGTTCATAAGACCTTGATGGTCTATCTCTACAAGACTCAGGCATGGCATTTTCCTTATGCCAAATAATATCGCTTCGTAAATACCAACCGTCCTCTCTTAATTTTAAAGCTAGTTGCCAAGGTATCCCCATTAAGTCTTTTGCCTTGTAGCCACTGAGTTTTTCTGTAATAGACTCTTTTTGACCACTTCTTCCTTCTATATTTTTAGGATCTTTATATTCTTTTTTGCTTCTTGTCCCTGCATAAGAATCTCCAATAACTACCCAAAGCGTTCCTTCTTTTTTTAATACTCTTTTTACTTCTCTAAAGACTTCAATTAATTTATTTAAATATTCCTCCGGACTTTCTTCTCTTCCAATTTGTCCTTCTGCTTTATAATCTCTAAGTCCATAATATGGAGGAGATGTAATACAGCAATCAAATGTTTTATCTGGAAATTCCTTTAGAGCAGAAATTGCATCTAAATTAATAATATAATTAGTTTTTAACTTCTCTTTGTCTATCAATTTCTATCCCTTCCTTTAATTCTTCTGGTTTAGTTGTCATTAACTTATACAATTTTGTATCTTTAGGAAAGCTATCTACAAAAGGTACTATTGTGTTTCCGTAGAATAGTAATCCCTCTCCCTCATTGGAATTTGTGACGTAGGATAACTGATAAAGAGATATATTTAACTTGTTCGCTAAAATTTCCCTATCACCACTAGCTTGATTAAGCATTAAGATAAAATCAGTGTTATCAAATATATTTTCTATTTCAGGACTGGCTAAAAGGTCCTTTACATTTTGAGTTAAACCTGTTGGAATACCACCCCATTTTCTAAATCTTTTCCAAATTTCTATGGAATATGAGGCTGTTTGTTCTTCTCTTAAAAGCAAATGGAATTCGTCACAGTAATATCTGGTTTCCTTCTTATTTCTATTAATAGTTACTCTATTCCACACTTGATCTTGAACAATTAACATACCTATTTTTCTAAGTTGCTTTCCTAATTCCTTAATGTCATAACAAAGAATTCTATTTCCTGTATCTACATTAGTCCTATGGTTAAATACATTAAGACTACCTTTGACATAAATTTCCATTTCTACCGCTAATTTTTTCCCTACATTTTCTTCTTGTTTTAAAAGTAAATTATATAAATCTTCTAAAATTGGCATATTTTCAGAAATTGGATTGTCGAAGTAATCCTTATATAATATTGGAAGACATCTATCAATTACTGAAGTTTCTTCTGCACTTAACCCTTCCTTTCCTACTACAAGTTCAAACAGTGAAAGAATAAAATCAGACTTTAAAGATAAGGGATTGTCTTCATCGGCATAGTCTACATTTATATCCAACGGGTTTATATAATCCTTACTTGTTGGCGATATTTTTATAACTTCTCCACCTAGTGCCTTAGTTAAATTTCCATACTCACCTTCCGGATCACAGATAATGATGTCGTCTTGTGTAATTAAAAAAGCATTGGTAATTTCTCTTTTAGCCGAAAAAGATTTACCACTACCAGGCGTTCCAAGTATTAAACCGTTTGGATTCTTTAAAAGCTTTCTATCTGTCATAATGATGTTACGACTTAAAGCATTTAATCCGTAGTATAAGCTCTCTCCTTCTAAGCACAACTCTTCTGTTGTAAAAGGAATAAAGACTGCTGTAGAGCTAGTTGTAAGTCCTCTTTTTATTTCGATTTCATTTTTTCCAAGTGGCAGGGAGGAAATTAGTCCTTGTTCCTGTCTATAGTTAAGATTTTTCAATACACAATTATGCCTACCTGCTATTGAATTTAGTTGAAAGATTATATTACTCAATTTCTTTCTACTTTTTTCCATATTTGTAAACAAAATAGTTATGACAAACATTCTCTCATTATGATTTTGAAGTTCTACCAATAGTTTCTTAGCATCATTACCATAGGTAATTAAATCGCTTGGAAGAATATCAATATCATATCCTGATCTTATAGCCTTCTTATTTTCTTCAATTTTCATTTTATCCAAGTCCGTTATTTTTCTTTTAATCATCTTTATGGCTTCTGTTTGATCAATGGAATTT
>JBQDYR010000117.1:0-5133 GCA_052105355.1 Anaerococcus sp. | reverse complement strand
TCTATTCTTTTTCCAACTTGTTTTTCTCCTACATCAAAGTTTCCTTTGATATCCTCTAACTTGCTTATAATATCATCATCAGTTTTTGGGAAAGATTCGAGATCATTAAAATCTTCAATCCTGTCTATATTTTCTTCACTTGCCTTAATAGAAAAATCTCTATTTTGTATTTCTATTAAGGAGCTAACTTGGTCAATCTCATCAATTTTAATGATATCTTCCAAGAAGTCATCTATTTGCCCAAGTCTACCCATGATGTTAACAAGTTTCATTTTTTCAACTGCCATTACATCACCCCGTAACTATAAAACTTTCTTGTTCATCTTTAGTAAAAATTTCATCCATTTGCAAAATACTTATGATATTTCTATTACAAATATTAATTAGATTTATTGCATAAATCAAATATAGGATATTATTTTCTTTACTCAAACTCTTATAAATCCTGTATCTTTCTTCCATAAGTGCCTTATTAATATCGAAAAAATCAGAAAAAATATGACCATACGAAGTTTTTTGTATTGACTCCTTAAATTTATCAATGGTCATCTTAGATAATTTTTTCAACTTTTCTGCCTTTAACTCATATCCACCTTCTATTAGGTAGTTGAAAATTTGGTAGGCTGGTAGGTCAAAATATGAAATTAACCTGTAGAGCATCTCGATATTGTATAAGTCAATCTCTTTTCCTATATATACACGAATTTTTTTTGCCAGCTCACCTGAAAATTTGGAAGAGTAATCTAATAAATCTCTAAAATAAAATTTTGTTAAAGAATTTGAAATCAAAAAAATCATAGAATCTTTTGACATATTTTCATTTAAAAACGGTACTAAAGTTCTATGATATCGAGTGTTTTTTAAACTTCCCACGAAATCTTCAAATTTCATATCTTTTTCAATTACAAGATTTTTAGAGAAAGGCACCCTTTTAAATAGATATATATTTTCATTTAAAGTTTGATTCATAATACCTTGTATAACATTTTGAATAAGTCTAATTTCAAATGCAGATACATATCTATAGAAAAATTCTTTCTCATTGTCTTTTAGAAAATATGATAAAGATTTGATATTATGACTTAAATCTAAGTCTAATTCATGCTCCACATCTTTTGGATCTTTTACTTTTTCCAAGCATGGATGCATATTCTTAGCTTTATCAAATTTTCTAGAAAAATCTTGTTCCTCTATTAAATTTTTATAATCTATTAGATTAGGCAAATTTCCAAGTTTAGCTCTAGCTTTTACCACATAAGCCTTCATACTTACTCCTTAATTTGCTACTAACTACATAAATAATAATACTGTAAAAAAACAAAAAATGCAATTTTATTTAATTATTTTTTTTATATGTTCTTTTTTTATAATATATTTGTCTATATATAATCTTTTTTTACTAAATCTCCTGTAATTGTAAATGATGTATTTTCTTTTATATCAACCTCTACAATCTTTCCTATAAGAGACTTATCAGCTTTTACATGTACAAGTTTATAGGTTTCTGTTCTACCAGTTAATACATCAGGATTGTTTTTACTAGGAGATTCTAATAAAACTTTTACCCTTTTACCAAGATATTCTTTATTTTTTTCATAAAATCCTGGATATAGTTCATCTAAAAGTCTTTGGAATCTATCTTGAACAATATCTGGATCTATTGTAGGAAGTTTGTAAGCCTTTGTTTTTGGTCTTGGTGAATAAATAAAGGTAAAGGCATAATCAAATCCAACCTTCTTACAAACATCAATAGTTTCTAGAAAATCTTCTTCAGTTTCTGTTGGAAATCCTACTATAATGTCTGTAGAAATTGCAATCCCAGGAATTTCTTCCTGCAACCTCTTAGCTTTTCTAATATAATCTTCTTTTGTATAACGTCTATTCATGTCATCTAAAACTTTATCTGATCCACTTTGCAAAGGAAGATGGAAATATTTACAGATATTATCATGTTTTTTGATTACTTGAATTAATTCTTCTGATAAATCTTTAGGGTGACTTGTAGTAAATCTAAGTCTTTCTAAGCCTTCAATAGAAGCAACCCTATCAAGTAGCTCTGGGAAAGTAACATTAAAGTCTGACTTATTACCATAAGAATTTACATTTTGACCTAAAAGATTTATTTCTTTGTAGCCATTTTCAACAAGATATTCTACTTCTTCAATAATATGAGAAGGTCTTCTTGATTCTTCCCTACCTCTTGCTTGTGGTACTATGCAGTAGGCACAGAAATTATCACAACCACTCATAATATTTACATATGCTTGAAAGTCATTTTTTGTATTATATTTTACAAAATCATCCTTTACATCATCTGTAGATACATCAATTACTCTTTCTCCTGTTTCAAGATATTTAAAGATTAAATCTTGAAGTGAATTTATATTTTTGGTACCGAATATAATATCTACTTCTCTGTGGTTTTTTTCTATCATTTCTCTGGCTGTTGAGGTTTGCATCATACATCCTGAAACAGCAATGATTTTTTCAGTGTGTTCTTCCTTTATTTTTTTTAAACTTGACACTTGACCTACTAATTTTAACTCAGCATTTTCTCTTACAAGACATGTATTAAACAGAATAAAATCTGCATTTTCTTTATCGTCTGTATAGGTGTATCCCAAATCTTCTAAAAGATAGGAAATTCTTTCAGAGTCATGCTCGTTCATTTGACAGCCAAAGGTTGTTATATTATAGGTTTTATTCTTAAAATAATCCTTATATTTTTCTATAGCTTTTAAATTCATATTTAACTCCTTGACAGAAAAAAAGGGTCTGCTACAAAATAATTATTCTGCAACAGTCCCTTTTATTAAAATCTAAGCTTATTCTTCGCTAGAATCTTCGTCATCTTCAATTGTTATGCCTGATAACATTTCTTCTATAGCAAATCCAATATTATTGTTTAGATCGTCATCTCCAAATGAATCATTGTTAGATTTTCTGTTAGCTCTGTTAGCTCTATTAGTTCTTCTTGATTCATCATTATTATTTTGTTTTCTTGGTTTTCTTGCAGGTCTTTCTGGTTGTTCAGTTAAAGCTTTAATACTTAGACCTACTTTTTCTTCGTCTTTATCGATAGAAATAATTTTAACTTCGATTTCGTCGTCAACATTTAATTTATCTGATGGTTTTTCTACATGTTCCCAAGAAATTTCAGAAACGTGTACTAAACCTTCTACTCCTTCAGCAACTTCAACAAAAGCACCAAAGTCTAATAAGTTAACTACTTTACCTTTAACAACATCTCCAACTTCGTGTTCTTTTACGAAGCTATCAAATGGTTTATCTAAAAGTTGTTTTCTTCCTAAAGAAATTCTATTCTTTTCTTTGTTAAGTTTAAGAATTTTTACTTCAATTTCATCGTCAACATTTAAAACATCTGCTGGATGTTCTACTCTATTCCAAGAAATATCAGAAACGTGAAGTAAACCATCAAGGTTACCAATTTCAACAAAAGCACCGAAATCAGTTAATCTAGCAACTTTACCTGTTACTACTTGGCCTTCTTCAAGTTCATCCCATTGTTCATCTAAGATATTTTCAAGAATTTCTTTTCTAGATAAAACAAGTCTATTTTTTCTTTCATCAATGCTGATGATTTTAAGTTCCCAAGTTTCACCAACAAATTTTTTAAAGTTTTTAACGAAATATGTTGCAATGTGGCTAGCTGGAACAAATCCATTGATTCCTAGAACTCTAGCTGTTAAACCACCTTTATTAAATCCTGTGATTTCACCTTCAACAAGTTCTTCATTTTCGTATTTTTCAAGAAGTACTTTCCAGTTTCTTACACCTTCAACTCTTCTTGTTGATAAAGCAACGTTGCCTTCGCCATCATCAAGTTTGATTACATAAACTTCTATTTCATCACCAACATTAAAATGTTCTTTTGGATTAGAAGCTTGTTCATCAGACATTTCATCAAGTTTAACAATACCGTCAGCTCTGTATTGAATATCAACGAAAACCTCATCATCTTTTACATCAATAATTGTTCCTTCAACAACATCTCTTGGATAAATTTTCTTCATACTATCATCAATGCTGTTCATAAATTCTTCATTTGTTAAGTCCATCCTACTTACTACCTCCTCAATAACCGTATCTGGTGTGGATGCACCAGCGATTATCCCTATTATATTAAAATTTGTGAGCTTTTGCAAAGGTAGATCTTTAACAGTTTCAATTCTAAGAACATTATTACAATGCTTTTGTGCTATTTGATAAAGCTTATTGGTATTCGAACTATTAAAACCACCAACTACAATCATACAATCTACTTTTTTAGAAAGAGTCTCACAAGACTCTTGCCTGATTTTTGTAGCATTGCAGATTGTGTTTTCTATTACTACATCATCATTTGTCTTTTCTAATTCATGAGCAATATTCTCAAAAAAATCAATTCTGTTTGTTGTTTGACTCACAACATAAAGTTTTGACTGATTTGTAATATTTTTTGCTTCAGACTCATCTATAATTATTATACCATTTTTTACGTAAGATGCCATAGCTTTTATTTCAGGATGTTGTCTATCTCCAACAATTATAATTTTATAGCCCTCTTCTTCCTTTTCTGCTATTTTTTTATAAATATTTGTAAGTACAGGGCAAGTAGCATCTACTAAGCGATTATTGTTATTAACAATTTTCTCTTTGGTTGCTTGATCTATTCCATGGGCTCTTACAACAACAGTAGAATCATGGATATTATCCAAATCTTTCTTTTCAATTGTCTTCATCCCTTTGTCTTCTAACATCTTTACTTGTTGTGGGTTATGTACTATCTGACCCAAACAGTAATGGTCTCCAGTTTTTTCTAGTGATTCCTCTGCAAGATCTACAGATCTTCTAACTCCACCACAAAATCCTGAATTTTTGGCTACAATAACTTTCATATTTTACTATATCCAAACACTTGGATATTTAACAAGCCTCCATTTCTTTCTCACAGTTTTAGACTTTAATAATTTATAAAACATTAAATTTAAATAATAAATGTATAGAATAAAGCTCTACTAAGTCTTTATAATAACATAGTTTTTCTAATATATAAAGTATTTCTAAGAAAAATTTAGTTTTTTTCTCCACTCATCAATTCTTTTCTATTTTCATAAATAGCAAGGAAGGTAT
>JBQDYR010000116.1:0-5140 GCA_052105355.1 Anaerococcus sp. | reverse complement strand
CCGGTAGATGGTGTAGATCCTTTAGCTAAGGATATTATTTTAAATGCAATTATAAACACTATCCAAACTGGAAGAACTATCATAATAACTACCCATCAGATTAATGATTTAGAAAATCTTTTTGACCAGGTTGCTTTTTTTAGAGATGGACAGGTTTTGTTTAAAGAAGATGCTGAATATATAAGAAATAAATACCAGATGCAAATTAGTGAATTTTATAGGGAAGTTTTTGTATAATGAGAAAATTTTTAACTTATGAAATAAAGAGATCAAAAAACTATCTTGCTTTTATAACGGTAGCCAGTCTCTTTTTTTCTATAATAACAAATTTTATATTTAAAAAATTTACAGATGATGATTTTTCATTAATTGTAGGTTTTTATCTGTTAATTGGAGTTATTTTTCTTGTTGATTTAATTTACTTTATCTATAGGTTTAGAAAAGATCTTTTCTCAAAGTCTTCTTACTTTACCTTTACTATAAACTTGTCAACAGCAAAAATAATGTTTTCTAAGCTTTTAGCTGGACTTTTGATAAGCTTTCTAAGTCTTCTTATATTTATAGGTGCTTTTATTCTCTCATATAAAATTTTTGGAATAGATGGAAGCACTATAAAAAACTCTTTTAATGGGTTGGTACTTTTTTCTATATTGGTTTATTGGCTTTTGGCTTATGTATTTTTAAGCATTGGTGTAAGCCTTTCTAAGGTAAAGTTTTTAAACAGATATTATGAATTTGTATCAATTATACTATCTACTGTTTTATTAGTTCTAGTAATGTGGGTGATGAGAAATCTTTATAGGTTAAAATCTACCATGATAGATGTTAAGGATTTTTCTATAAAAACAATTTCTAATATCAATGGAATAGACTTTTTCATGGTTTATTATGATATAAATAATAAAGCTATAGGAATTAATCTATGGATATTACTGCTTGCAGCTTTTCTTATAGTTTTTGGATTTTTTATTAATGTTTATTTGGTTGAAGAGAAGATAGATTTGTAGGTTATTATGAAAAAATATTTAAAATATGATTTAATTAGTAATAAAAAATTTTTTGTTTCAACCTTTATAGTTTTTGCTATATTTTTTATAGCACTGATATCTGTAAAGGCTGTAGGGAGTTTAAGTAAACTTATAGAAATAAATTCAGCCATTTATTCTTTGGAAATTATATTGGGTTTGATTTTACTTATGGTATTGATTTGGTTTATATTTTCAAGCTTTTATAAAGAATTTTATACCAGAAGAGGAGTTTTAACCTTCAGTCTCCCTTTAAGTTTTAAGGATATTATACAAAGTAAGTTTTTAGTAATAAACTTATTTTACTTTACACTATCAATCTTTATAATTCTTGTAAATTTATTTGTAGGAAACTTTAATCTTATATTATTAGGAAAGATTCTACTCTTTTTATTTATACTAGAAAATTTTCTATCAGGGCTTATCCTGTTTTCAATTTTTATAGATAGATTCAAAGATAATAGAGTACTTGCACTAACAAGCCTTATAATTTTTCCAATATCTATATTGGGATTAATTTTCTTTAGGAGTTTTAATGGAGATTTTAAATTTTTAGATATGTTTACCTATGGTTATTTTTTAGCCTTAAGCTTAATTTTATTTTTTGTTAACACAATATATATAGGAAAGAATTTTGATTTATCATGAAAGGATTATTATGAACAAGTATATGTATTTAGGACTAATTTTTGGTCTTATAGTTTCTGTTATTCTAAATAAGGTCTATACTTATCAAAACCCATCTATGGTTTCTGTGATTTGTGTTGTAATTGGAACATTCGCAGGAGCAAGTGTTGATAATATGTACAAAAAGAAGGATGATAGAGATAAGTAGTAAAGAAAGGAAATATTAGTGAATAATAGTATAGAAGATTTAAAGAAAGTAATTAAAGAATCAAATAATATAGTATTTTTTGGCGGAGCAGGAGTTTCTACTGCTTCTGGAGTTCCAGATTTTAGGTCAGCAACAGGTCTATACAATAAAAGTAACGATTCAGACTTTTCTCCAGAATATATGTTAAGTCATGAATTTTTTGAAAATCATCCTGAGAAGTTTATGAAATATTGTAAAGAAAATCTCATGATAGATGGTATAAAACCAAATGATGCCCATAAAGCATTAGCACTTCTAGAAAAAAGCGGTAAGCTAAAAGGCGTTATTACACAAAATATAGATAGCCTTCACCAGGTAGCAGGCAGCAAAAATGTGATAGAACTTCATGGAAACCTTAGAGACTATTACTGCCTAGACTGTGGCAAATCTTTTGATCTTGAATATGTGAAGGGATTTGATAAGGAAGTAAGATGTAATGTTTGTGGTGGTATAGTAAGGCCAGATATAGTTTTATATGGAGAATCTTTGAATCAAGATAATATTTCCTATGCTATTAATCTTATTAGCCAAGCAGATGTATTAATAATTGGAGGAACAAGTCTTGTAGTTTATCCTGCAGCGGGTCTTATAGACTTTTATAATGGAGATAAGCTTGTTGTAATAAATAAGGACAATACCCCAAGAGATGCTAAGGCTGATTATTTAATTCAAGGAGATATTTCTAAAGTTATGAAGGAGTTAGTAGAAGGAATATGAATAAAAGACATGGAGTAGATGAATTTGGGGTTGCTCTCATTTGGTTTGCGATCCTAATGGTAATAATTTCTTATTTTATAAAGTCTAGTTTTTTATCAACATTTGCAGGAATAATCGTACTATTTGAAATATATAGGACTTTTTCTACAAATATTATAAAACGAAATAGTGAAAATTATATATTTAAGGCAAAGTTCTTAAATCCAGTTAAATCAAAGTTAAAAAAACTAAAAAGATCAACTGTTGGAGATAAAAATTATAAATATATAACTTGCAAAAATTGCGGGCAAGAGCTTAGAGTTCCAAAAGGTAAGGGCAAAATCAGAGTTAAATGTCCTAAGTGTAAAGAAAGTCAAGATGTAAGATCTTAAGAAAAAAATTAAAAAAAATATTTTATTTTGATTAATTTTCCTGTATAATACCACAGGAAGGAGATGTTTATATGCAAAGATATATAGGAACTGTTTCAATGGGTGTTAGAACACCAATTATCGAAAAAGGTGATGACCTTGTTTCGATTGTATATGATAGTGTGAACAAGGCTGTAGAAAGCAAGAATATTGAGATCAATGATAGAGACGTTATTTCTATAACAGAATCTTTATTAGCTCGTGCTCAAGGAAATTATGCATCTATAGACCAAATAGCAGAAGATATCAATAGAAAATTTGATGGTGATGAGATAGCTATTCTATTTCCAATTTTATCAAGAAATAGATTCTCAGTACTCCTAAAAGCTTTCGGAAGAAGTGGTAAAAAACTTCATATTTGTTTATCTTATCCTCAAGATGAAGTTGGAAATTATATAATGGATGAAATGGACTTATTTAACTCAGAGGTAAATCCATATACAGATTGTTTATCTGAAGAAGAGTTTAGAGATTTAGCTGGAGATTATAAACACCAATTTACAGGAGTAGACTATATATCATTGTATAGAGAAATGGCTCCAAACTCAGAATTCCATTTCTTTAACAATCCTAAAGATGCTCTTAAGTTTACAGATCAAGTTTTAGTTTGTTCAATCCATACTAGAGAAATCACAAAGAAAAAATTACAACAAAGTGGAGCAAAAACTGTATTAGCTTTAGATGACTTGATGACAGAATCAATAGATGGATCTGGATTTAACTCTGAATATGGTCTTTTAGGTTCTAACCTATCAACAGGAGAAGATATTAAACTTTTCCCAAGAGATGGTCAAGTATTTGTTGAAGAATTACAAAAGAAATTCATAGAAAAATATAATAAACAAGTTGAAGTAATGGTTTATGGTGACGGTGCATTTAAAGATCCAATAGGTAAGATTTGGGAACTTGCAGATCCAGTTGTTTCTCCTGCTTATACAAGTGGACTTGAAGGAACACCAAACGAACTTAAAATTAAGTATATAGCAGATAGTGAGTTGAGTAGTTTTTCTCTAGAAGAAAGAACTCAAAAAATGAAAGAAAGAATTTCTTCTAAAGAAGATAACCTTGTAGGAAAAGATGAAACTCTAGGAACAACCCCTAGACAAATCACAGACCTTCTAGGATCATTATGTGACCTTACATCAGGTTCAGGTGACAAGGGAACACCAGTTATATTAATCCAAGAATACTTTGATAATTATTCTAACGATTAATTAGTTTAGTCCCAGGAGGATAAAAATGGCTCAGAATGGAGCTAAAAAAAGAAAATTAATAGATGATGAACTAATAAAAACCGAGTTAAGTTTATTAATAAAAAATAGGAAGAAAAAAAGAAATCATGATCCTATGCCAAAGTGGAAAGAAATAACTCTTATGACTTTTGCAGCGATATTGATGGCTTTTTCTAGTCACTTCTTTAAATATCCAAATCATTTTGTAATTGGAGGAGTGGAGGGCCTTTCCATAATTCTTTCGGACTATGTTGGGCTACCACCTGCAAATATAACTCTTATTTCAAATCTAATTCTTTTGCTTTTGGCATATTTTATAATTGGAAAAAAGTTTGTAATAAGAACTGGATATGTATCAATTTTAAACTCAGTTACTGCAGTAGTACTTGACTACATAATGCCTTTGGGATCTACTCTTACTGATAATGTACTTTTAGAGCTTATTCTTGCAGTTACGGTCTCAGCTTTTGGATCTACAATTCTATTTTATGTATCCTCTTCTAGTGGTGGAACAGATATAGTTGCAATGATTTTTAAAAAATATACCAACATGGAAATAGGAAAGAGTTTGTTGATGGTTGATTCAGTTTTGACTTTAATTTCTATAAAAATCTTTGGTATTGAGATAGGACTTTTATCTTGCTTGGGACTTTTAATGAAGGGAGTATTTGTTGATACTATAATTCAATCTTTCAATACTGCAAAATTCTTCATTATAATAACTTCAAAACCAGATGAAGTAGGATCATTTATAAGAAAAGATTTAAATAGATCTGCAACAGTAATAGAAGGAAAGGGTCTATATAGGGGAAAAGATCATACGGTTTTCTTATGTGTAACTAATAAGTATGAAGCAGGCCTTTTTGGAAACTTTATAAAATC
>JBQDYR010000115.1:0-5225 GCA_052105355.1 Anaerococcus sp. | reverse complement strand
AGCTCAAGTTATGTCAAGAGCAATAGCAAATGCTATTTACTCCTCAAACAAATAAAATTATAAATATAAAGCAATTGTAACTTATAATTTATTTTGAATTTATTATGTAGATTTGACTTGTATAATATACTTGAAAAGCTTATTTATATAACAAAATAGTTTGACTTAAATTGTTATTTATAGTACTATATTAAAGAATTCTCTACTCCGACTTTAAAGAGCGGGGTCATGACCAAAGGGAGGTGAAAAGAATGAATAATTATGAAGCTGTATTGATTTTCAGACCAGAACTTACAGATGAAACACGTAACGAACAACTAGAAAATTTTAAAAACATTATAAATGAAGCTGGTGAAGTTACATCTGTAGATGATTGGGGAAAGAAAAAATTAGCTTATGAAATCAATGATTTAAAAGATGGATATTATTATATTGTAGATTTCAAAGCCGAAGCTGATCACATTAAAGAATTTGAAAGAAGAATGAGAATTTCAGATTCAATCATGAGATACATGGTAATCAGAAAAGAGGACTAAGTTAATGAACAGAGTTATACTAATAGGCAGATTAACAAGAGATCCAGAACTTAGATATACACAATCTAGAATGGCAGTATGTTCTTTTAATTTGGCAGTAGACAAGGGACTTAGTAAACAAAAAAGACAAGAAGCAGAAGCAAATAATCGTCCAACAGCTGATTTTCCAAGAATAACTGTTTGGGGAGTACAAGCTGAAAATGCTTCTAGATATCTTCACAAAGGAAGTCAATGCGCTATAGAAGGAAGAATCCAAACAGGTTCTTACCAAGATACACAAACCGGTAAAATGGTTTATACTACAGACGTAGTTGCAGATAGAGTTGAATTTTTAGATTCAAGATCTGATAGTCAAGGTTACCAAGCTAACAATAATTTTGGTGGAATGAACCAAGATCAAGGCTATGGTAATATGAATCAAGATCAAAGTTATAACAATAATGGTACGAATAACTCAAACCAAGACAACTCTGATGACTTCTTTGATGATGATTTTACAGAAATTGAAGATGATGGAAGAATTCCATTTTAAGGCAGAGGAGTAAATATGCAAAATAGAAGATTTAGACCAAGAAAAAAGGTTGATCCATTTGTAAAAGATCCTTCTAAAGTTATCGACTACAAAGATGTCGAAACATTAAAAAGATTTATTTCCGATAGAGGAAAAATCTTACCAAGAAGAGTAACAGGTCTTAATGCAAAGCATCAAAGAGAAATTACAAGAGCAATCAAAAGAGCTAGACAAGTAGCTTTATTGCCTTACGAAGATAAATAATAATTTAAAAAAACAATTAAATTTCAATAAGCAAAAAAATAGCACATTTAGTGCTTATTTTTTTGCTTATTTTTATTTAATTAAGGAACTTATCATTTTTTAAATTTACTTAAAAAAGTTTTGGGTATTAATATATAAAGATGCTAAAAACATAAGTGACAATGGAGGTTATAAAATGAATAATAATAAAATAGTTTTAGCAGGTGGCGGAGTTCTTGGGGCTCAAATCGCTTTTCAATCTGCTTTTTGTGGTAAAGATGTAACAATTTGGTTAAGAAGTGAAGGTTCAATTGAAAGAGCTAAGCCAAGAATAGAAAGACTCTATAAGATATATTTAGCAGAAATAGCAAATTTAGATAAATTAAAAGGTACTGATAGTCAAGATTTCCCAAGAGGGTTTGTAGATGGTACAAAAGATTTAACTGATGAAGACATCACTAATCTAAAAGAAAGAGTAGAAAAAGCATATAAAACAGTAAAATATGAATTAGATTTAGAAGAAGCTGTCAAAGATGCTTATATAGTTATCGAGGCAGTTGCTGAAAATGTAGAAGAAAAGAAGAAATTCTATAGTAAACTATCTCAAATTGTTGAAGATGATACTATAATTTTATCAAATTCTTCTACTTTCCTACCTTCATATTTTGTAGAAGATATAAAAAATCCAGAAAGATTTTTAAGTTTGCATTTTGCTAATAATATATGGAGAGGTAATACTGGAGAAGTGATGGGCCATGATAAAACAAACAAAGATTCTATTAACAAGACAATAGAATTTGCAAAAGATATAAGAATGGTACCATTAGTTCTTAATAAGGAACAACCAGGTTACTTATTGAATTCTCTTTTAGTTCCATTTCTTGATTCAGCATTAAAAGTTTGGGCAAATGATGTTGCAAGTGTTGAAGATATTGATAGAGCTTGGACTTTAGGTACAGGAGCTCCAAAAGGACCTTTCAGAATTATAGATATAGTAGGGCTTAGAACAGTTTACAATATTCATTCAGCAAAACCAGAAGCTCAAGATCCAAATTCTTTAGAGGCTAAGGTTGTAGAAAAACTTAAAAAATTAATTGATGATGGAAAAATAGGATTAGAAGCTGGAGAGGGTTTCTATAAATATAAATAGAAAAACTATTATTATAGTTTAATTAATTATTTATTTAGGTAGATTTTAAACTTTAATAAGGCAAGTCAGTTATTTCTGGCTTGCTTTTTTATTTATATAATATTGATTTTTTGTGTTATCTGTATTAATATATATAATACAGAAAGGAAAGTCATGATAATTGAAATAGATCTTAATTCAAAAGTTCCAATTTATGAACAAATAGCTGATAAGATTATTAGTCTTATGGCAAAAGGAGAATTAAAAGCAGGTGATAAGCTACCATCTGTAAGAAACCTTGCTGATATTTGTGGGATAAATCCTATGACGGCTAACAAAGCCTACAAGATTTTAGAGCAAGATGGTTTTATACAAATCAATAGAAGGAGTGGCGCAGTAGTTGGAGAAAAAAAACAAGTTCAAGAAAAAGACTTAAAATCTTTGAAGTTAAATATTTTAAAACTATTTGCTTCTGGTATGGAAATTGATGAAATTAGAAAAACGGTTGATGATTATTTGGAGGGCTTATGTACTACAGATTAATTTTTATAGGAATGACACTTTTTATAAATGTGATTTCTCTATTTATGGATCTTAAAATGTATAAATTGGGTGAGACTAATATTTTATATACTAGAATACCTTACTTTTTACAAGATGATAGAAAATTAGTTAGTATAGTAGAAGAGGGAAAGAAAAGTACAAAATTTTTCTATCTCACTATTACAGTTTTTGCTATGTCTTCATCTACGTTTCTTGAGCCAGTCTCTATTATGCTCTTAGATATTATATTTATAATATTAGTTAGACCATTTTTTCTACAAAAAGATATAGATAAGGTTAGAAAGTTTAAAAATAACCGAATAGATAATGAAGAAAAAGTAAAGGTAATAGATCTAGACTTGATAGAAAAAAAAGATTCATTTCAAGTTAGAAAAATCTTTTATCTGCCAGTTGTAATTATATACATGCTTGCAATTATTTTGGAAATTATTTTAGATACTACATATCCAAAATTTATGTGGATATTTTTAGGCCTAGTATTTTGTGCTTCTGATATTTTTATAGACTGGTTACTTATGAGTAGGCTGGTAAAGGCATATACAAGAGATTCTGAAACTAATATTTTGTTAAACGAAAAAATAGGAAAAAATCAATCTAAAATTCTTTACAGAAAAAGCCTTATAAATGGTATTTTATTCCTGATTTTTGTACTAGTAACCTTGAGAGATCCTTATTCTTATATTGGTTTTATAATCTTTATTGGATTTTTAACTGTAAATATAGGTTACGCATTTTTAAAGTATGAAAAACTCTCTAGAGATCCACTTTTAAAAGATTTAGAAAATAATATAGTTGATGATGACATAGAATACTATAATGCTTGGGGTTACAATAATCCAGATGATAAGAGATTTTTGGTAAATAGTGTTTATGGAATTGGATCTGATCTTAATATAGGAAGACTTTCAGGAAAGATTTACTATCTAGTGACAATACTTATATTAGTTTTTTTCTTGATTTTTACTACGTATGTTTTCTCTATGCCTACAAATTATTTTTACAAAACAGAAGGAGAGAATATAAAGATTACTTCAACCATGTTTTATAAGGACGATATAGAAGCTTCTAAGATAGAGAAAATTTCTCTACTCGATAAATTACCTGAGGGAAAAGGTATAAGAGTTTCAGGAATTGCCTTTGAAAATACTTCGACAGGAAGTTATAGTATAGAAGGATATGGAAATGTAAGGTTATATATTTATAATAACAGTAAAAAAGTTATTGAAATAAAAACTAAGGACAAAAAGTTTTTAATTAATGAAGATACAGACCAGAAAACCGAAGAACTTTACAAAAGGTTAAATGACTTTATAAATAAATAATTATGAATAGGGTATAAGAGAATTAAGTGACAGAAAATGAGGAGGTACTATGTCAAATAAAATAGAAAAATATACCATAGATCCAAATGATAATATTATGCTTCTTATGGTAGATTTTCAAGATAGACTTGCTTCACAAATTTTAGAATTTGATAAAATTGTAGAAAAAACAGTAATACTCAAAAATGCTTTTGACTTGTTTGGTTTAAAATCTATAGCCACAGAACAATACCCAAAGGGATTAGGTAGGACAGATGATAGGCTATTGAAATATTTAGATGAAGAAAAAATTGTAGCAAAAAATACTTTTGATTCCTATACAGAAAAAGTAAGAGATTTTGTAAAAGAAAATAGGATTAAAAGAGTTGTTGTAACGGGAGCAGAAACTCATGTATGTGTATTCCAAACTGTTAGAAGTATGTTAGAAGATGACCTTGAAGTATTTCTTCTAGAAGATGCTATTTCATCATACAACCTTGAATTAAAGAATAATGCTTTGGATGTTTTAAAAGATATGGGAGCAAAAGTAATTAGCTCAGAAATCTTATTATTTGACTTGGTTGATGGTAAGGATGATGACGGTTTTAAAGATATATCTAATTATGTAAAAGAAATTAGAAAAATTTAAAATAAGTTAAAAATACTTGTACAATTAATTGTACAAGTATTTTTTTATAAAATTAATATTTATTAAACATAGAGTATAAAGAAAAATATACTAGCTAATATTAATTTTTACAAAAAATTGTAATAAATTAAAAGTTATTAAAATTTATAAAGTAAAAATAAAAATTAAAGCGGAAAGTTGATTTTTCATAGAAATAAAATAATAAAATAATTTATACTAATTTACTTGTATTTTATTTATTGTTGGACTAAAATAGTAATATAGAAAAAGAATAGTTTAGTAAATTTTAAAA
>JBQDYR010000114.1:0-5389 GCA_052105355.1 Anaerococcus sp. | reverse complement strand
TTTGGTTACTCAAAGTCATTTACTTTTTAACAAGTTTACTTTGGTTGTTGTTATTCTATATATTTTTTCAGGTTCATGTGTCGCTAACTTGTAACGACTTATATATCATACCAGCTTATTTTTGGTTTGTCAAATATTTTTTTCATTTTTTTATGATTTTTATTTGATCGCCAAGTCATTTGCTATACGATATGTTATATATAATACTACAGCTAAAAGCTTTTGTCAAATTTTATTTTCATATAATTTTGACCGCTCATTTGCCGTGCTCATATATAATACTATCTTATTTTAAACTTGTCAAATATTTTTTATTATTAATATTTCCTTCTTTATATATGATATATGTATAGACATGGTGTTTTTAATATCTATACTTCTGCTTCTCTTTATTTTATTATTGTGTCATTTTAAATCGATATTTTTTTGACTACTGCAGTTTTTTATGTTAACTTATTAATAATAAATAATTTGTCTTACTATTATTTTTTTAATTTTTGCAATTAATATACATATTATATAAGACAAATCACTTTATTGATAATTATGTTACTATTTTTTTATGTATTTGAAAGGGAATTATTTATGAGTAATATCAAAAAAGAAAAAATTACCACAAATCAAATCTTAAGTTTTTTAATCCCTTCTCTTATTGGTGTTCTTTTACTTATGACACCTTTTAGGATTAATGGGGAATCTACGGTTTTAGTTTCGGTAATTTCTAAGGCTATCTATAACGGAATTGATTCGATTATTCCTATTTATGTTTTAGTTCTAATATGTATTGTAATTTCTTGTGGGCTTGGTCTCATTTATAAAATCTCCAAACCTGTATGGATAGAGAATTCTAATGTTTTGAAAGATGTATCTGATGTTTCTACTTTCTGGCTTATTGTTAGATTTTTAGGATTAATTATTGGTTTTATGACTGCTTTTAAGCTTGGACCTGAAATTATTTATTCTGATGATACTGGTGCCCTTATACTTTATGACTTAATTTGCGGTTTATTTACTATATTCTTGGTTGCATCTTTTGTTCTCCCATTTTTGACTGAATTTGGATTTTTGGAATATGTTGGTGTTTTCTTAACTACTATTATGAGACCCTTATTTAATCTTCCTGGAAGATCTGCTATAGATTGTTTAGCTTCTTGGATTGGTGATGGTACTATAGGTGTTACTCTTACATCTAAACAATATGAAGAAGGTTATTATACATCTAGGGAGGCTGCTGTTATTTCTACCTGTTTTTCTGCCGTTTCCATTACTTTCTGTTTGGTTGTATTAGAAAATGTTGGTCTTACAAGTTATTTTGGAGTGTTTTATCTAACTATTGCCGTTGCAGGTATTGTTGCTGCTTTGATTATTCCAAGAATTAGACCTCTTTCTGGTAAAAAGGATTCTTATCTTAAAAACAGATCCGAATCCACTTCTGAAGTAATACCTGAAGGATTTACAAAAAATAGTTGGGGATTACAACTTGCTGTTAATAAGGCCTCTGAAAGTTCTGGAGTTAAAAAATACTTTTTAAATGGTAGTAAAACTGTTTTAGGTCTATGTCTTGGAGTTATTCCAATAATTATGGCTGCAGGTACTTTAGCTTTAGTTGTATCTGAAGCTACTCCTATTTTTACTATAATGGGTAAGCCATTTTTACCATTTTTAAATCTTCTTGGTATACCTGAGGCAGCTACAGTGAGCAAGACTGTTGTTGTTGGTTTTGCTGATATGGTTGTTCCATCTATACTTGTTGCAGAAGTAGCAAATCCTATGACTAGATTTATTGTAGCAGCTTTATCTGTAACTCAACTTTTATATATGTCTGAGACTGGAGCTGTTATTTTAGGATCAAATCTTCCCGTAAATCTTTTAGACCTATTTATACTATTTTTAGAAAGAACAATAATTACTCTTCCTATTATAGTATTATTTGCTCATTTCATATTTTAAATATTGATTTATTAAATACTACTAACTATTTCTTATTTAATTGTAATTTAAAAGTCTACTTGAGTTTATTCTCAAGTAGACTTTTCTTTTTATCTATTTTATTTTCCTAAAGCTTGTCTTAATTCTTTCATTTTTTCTCTTGCTACGTCCATAGCCTTTTGCATAGCATCTTTGTTTGTCATATCTATACCAGCATCTTTAAGAACTTCTAGTGGATATTTACTTTCTCCTGCTTTTAGGAAGTTTAAGTATTTTTCTCTATCTTCGTCTGTTCCGTGAAGAATTTTTTCTGATAAAGTTACTGCAGATGAAAATCCTGTTGCATATTGGAATACATAGTAGAACATATAGAAGTGAGGAATTCTTGCCCATTCTGTTGAGATATACTCATCTACATCTATAGCTTCTCCAAAGTATTCTACATTTAGATCATGGTAAACTTTATTTAAAGCTTCTGATGTGATTGGCGATCCATTTTCTACTAATTTATTAATTTTGTGTTCAAATTCTGCAAACATTGTTTGTCTAAATACTGTAGACTTAAAGCTATTTACATAATGATCTAATAAATAGATTTTTTCTTTTTCATCTTCTGTTTTATCTAGCATGTAATTTAACAATAGTAGTTCGTTTGTTGTTGATGCAATCTCTGCCAAGAAGATTGAGTAAGAACCATATATATATGGTTGACTACTTCTTGTATAATATGAATGCATAGAGTGACCGAGCTCGTGTACTGTTGTAAACATAGAATCTAATGAGTCATTGTAGTTTAAAAGGATATATGGTTCTGTATCATAAGATCCTGATGAGTATCCACCTGATCTCTTACCTGTGTTTGCACAAACATCAAACCATCTTTCTTCAAATCCCCTCTTAGCATTTTTTACATAATCTTCTCCAAGAGGTTTAATTGCTTCCATAATCAATTCTTTTGCCTCTTCAAAGCTATATTTTTTGTTATAGTCTTCTACTAGTGGCATATAGATATCATGGAAAGACATATCATCTACTCCCAAAACTTCTTTTCTAAGTTTGGTGTAATCTTGATGGATATCAATATTTTCGTGAATTACTTCTAAAAGATTATCGTAAACTTCTTCAGGCAAATTGTTTTTAAATAATGACATTTCTCTTGCTGAAGAATAATTTCTAAGTTTTGCTTGTGTATTATTTGCTGTAAGTTCTCCATCCAATAAAGAAGCAATAGTGTTAGAAAATTGTTTGTAAGTTTGATAATATTTTTCATACACTTCTCTTCTAAAGTCTCTATCTGGATCTTTTTGAAGCTGAGTAAAGTTGGCATTTGTAATTTTTATCTCTTCTCCATCTTTTTTTACTGTTGGGAAGCTTAAATCTGCATTATTTAATACCATAAAGGTTAGTTGTGGAACTTGTGAAAGTTTTGAATATGATGCTATGATTTTTTCTTCAGATTCTGATAGGGTATGATCTTGTGCCCTAAAGAAGTCTTCAAAGTAGTGTTCATAGGTTTTCAATTCTTCTTTTTCATCTATGAATGATTTTATTTTTTCATAATCTGTTTTCAATATTTCTGGAGTTATAAAAGATAATTCTCTTTGTAAATCTGCATAAACATTTGTTATGGTTTGACGCATTTCTTGGTATTTTGTTACCCTAGTATCTTCATCTGATTTTAATGAACCATATACAAAAGTTTTTGACGCAAGTCTTTCTAGCTTTTCATTATCTTGTAAAAAATTATAGAATGTATCTGCATCCTCTGTAATTTTTCCCTTATAGGTCTTATTTTTTTCAACTAATTCTTTTATTTCATCTATAGCCTTATAGAAATCCTCATCTTCTTTGAATATTTTTGAGGTATCCCATTTTAGGTTTTCATCAATTGTACTTCTTTCCATATATCCTCCTTATGTTTTCTCACTTTTTAACTAGATATTATTATACCCTAATGACTTTTATAGGCTATTAAAAAAGAGCCCTTAGGCTCTCATATTAATAAATCTTAAAGTATCCCTTATCTCCTGGATAGTTTTGAGAATTTGCTAGATTTTCTATTGTTAACATCTTATAAACTTTACCTTGATCTTTTGGAAAATTTCCTACTGCAATTTTTTCGTCTCCTATAGTTTGAAAGACTTCTTCTCTTTTTATCCCATAAGTTCTATCAACTTCTTTTAAAAATCTTTTTTCCATAGCTACTCTTTTTTCTGTTGCTTCTTTCACAGTTCCAGGACTTCCCATATTTCCGTCAGGAAAAGTTGTTTTATTTCCTCTAGTTAAAGATACACTAGTATTTTCTGTAGAATTTGAAAAGCTAAGGTAGTCTATACGTGACATGTTTTTATTGAAAATATAATAAGACGAATATTGTTCATTTTCTGATATTACACAAAGATTTACTAAAAGCATATGACCACTTTCTGAATAAAGCTTATCAAAGCTTATATTTGCAATAACTTTAGGATCTTCTGTCCATATAGGTCCAAATTCTATATCCTTACCATCTTCAAGCTTTTCTTTATCCTTATCGAAATATGATACAAAAGCTGAAACTGCACCATCTGCTAAATCAGATTCTTTTAGTGAAATACCTAAATCAAAATCTCCAAAGTCTGTAGATACTAGGTTTCCCAGAGCATCTGTAATCTTTATGGCATCTGAATATTTTCCTTGGCCATCAAGATCTTCAAACTCTTTTTTTCTATTAGAGTTTTCAAATTCTTTTCTTTCTTCTTTTACATATTTTATTTTTGGACTTTCAAACTCTCCTACAGACTCATCTACTTTTTTATAAAAGTTAATGTTTTTTCCACATGCATTCAAAACAAATACAGAGGTTAGAATCAAAATCCCATACTTAAATAAAGATTTTTTTTCCATCTCATACTCCAGCAAGCCTCATAGATCTATTACCTATATAAATAAATCCTATTATTAGGATTACAAGTAATAATAAAGAAATACTCACCGTTGTCTTGGAAAGCTCCCTATTAACTATTGGGAATACTCCTGAAAGAACTAGTCCTCCCAAAAGGCCTCCCAAGTGGCCCATAACTCCAACATTAGGCATAATAATTGAATAAACTAAGTTTATTACAACTATAGATATAAAAGATGCACCAAATGATCTTAAAATATCATCATTCTTATAATTTAGCATTATCCCTATTGCAAGACCCAAAAGTCCATAAAGAGATGTAGACGCTCCTGCACTTACTGAACTTGTTGATCCAAATGCATAGGTAAAGAGGTTTCCTATAATTCCTGAAAGTAAATAGATTATTAGGAAGTTTCTTGGCCCATAGAGCTTTTCAAATATAGGTCCAATACTATTTAAAAAATACATGTTCATAAGTAAGTGGAAAAATCCAATATGGATAAATTGGGCAAAAAATACCCTCCACCATTGACCTTGATAAACTAGTGGTTTTACCATGGCATTAAATCTTACTAA
>JBQDYR010000113.1:0-5399 GCA_052105355.1 Anaerococcus sp. | reverse complement strand
TAGGTGTAGACAGCAGACATGCTGACCAACAAGTAAGAGGAACAGTTATACTTCCACATGGTACAGGTAAATCAATAAAAGTACTTGCTCTTGTTAAAGATGAAAAAGTTCAAGAAGCATTAGATGCAGGTGCAGATTTTGCAGGAAGTGATGAATACATCGAAAAAATCCAACAAGGTTGGTTAGATTTTGACGTAATGATTACATCACCAGACATGATGGGTCAAGTAGGTAGACTAGGTAGAGTACTAGGACCTCAAGGATTAATGCCAAACCCTAAAACTGGTACAGTTACAGCTGATATTGCAACAGCAATCAAAGAAACTAAAGCAGGAAAAGTTGAATATAGAACAGACAAACAAAATCTAATTCACGTACCAGCTGGAAAAGTTTCATTTGGAAGCGAAAAACTTGCAGATAACTTAAGAACATTATTAACAGCAGTTGTTAAAGCAAAACCAGTAGCAGCAAAAGGTAAGTATCTAAGATCAGTAACTATTGCATCTACAATGGGACCTGGAATTAAGTTATCACCTACTAGAGCAATGGACTTAGTTGAAAAATAAAAAAACTATTTGCATAAAAGCATAAGACGTGCTATAATAATTAAGTCAAATAAACAGGCTACCAAAGACTACGGAGACTTTACAGTTTAATTATTCCGTATAGGTGGGAAGAAGAATCTACATCCCCACCGATGTAGGCATACTTAGGCTATGTCTACTTTTAGTGGGGGTTTTTTAATACTCACTTGGAGAGCCATGGGAGGTGAAATAATGTCAGAAAGTTCAATTAATGCTAAAAAAGTCATAATCAACGAAATAAAAGAAAAGATTGAAAATGCTAAATCAGTAACACTTGTAGAATTCAATGGTATGGATGTATTAGAAATTACCAATCTACGTAATCAATTTAGAGATTCAAACTCAGAATATAAAGTTTACAAAAACACAATGATGAGATTTGCATTTGAAGAATTAGGATACGATCAATTCGCTGAAGAATTAAAAGGATCAAATGCTTTAATCTTTTCAAATGAAGAAGTCGTTGACGGACCAAAAATTGCAAGCAAGTATATAGACGAAGATGATGATAATAAAGAAAAATTAGTTATTAAATCTGGTATTGTAGATGGTGATTACCAAAACTCAGATCAAATGACTGCAATTGCTAAACTTCCATCAACAGAAGCTCTTGCATCTATGCTTGTTAATGTACTACAAGCACCTATCAGAAATCTTGCTATTGATCTTAACCAAGTTAATGCAAAACTTGTTTACGCTCTTGATGCAATAAGAGAAAAAAAAGAAAACGAAGAAGTAGCTTAATAGTTAAAATATAAATTTTAAAATAAAAAAATATTACGGAGGCATAAAAATGGCATCAGAAAAAGTAACAAACTTATTAGAAGAAATCAAAGAATTAACAGTATTAGAATTATCAGATTTAGTTAAAGAATTAGAAGAAGAATTCGACGTAACAGCTCAAGCAGCAGTAGCAGCAGTAGCAGCTCCAGCAGCAGGCGGAGAAGCAGCAGCTGAAAAAACTGAATTTGACGTAGTTCTTAAATCAGCAGGAGCATCAAAAATCAACGTAATTAAAGTTGTTAAAGATGCAACAGGACTTGGATTAAAAGACGCTAAAGCATTAGTTGATGGAGCTCCAAAAGCAGTTAAAGAAGGCGTTTCAAAAGACGAAGCAGAAGAATTAAAAGCAAAATTAGAAGAAGCTGGAGCAGAAATAGAATTAGCTTAGTTTCGAAATTAAAAAAGACTCATATGAGTCTTTTTTTTAATTTTTTTTATATAAATCTAATAAGATAGAAAGAGAAATTATTCTTCTATCTAGAAACTTTAAGATTTTTATATTTTTGCAATTCAAATGCATTTAGCTATTTTTTAACTGTCATTTTATTTTTAATCGAATATTATATTTTGATATGAAAAAATAGACTTACAAAAAAATGAATCTTTAAGTCCGATTTTTGGGTCAGTATATATATTTTCTATTTTTTTATGTCTTTAGGATTTTTAATATATCTTTGGTGAATACCTTGGCCAATTAATTTTTCATCTGTATAGCATTTTACAGAAAATACCAGTCTTTTTTTATGGATTTCTAAAAGTTCAGAGTCATATTTAACAAAAGAACCAAGACCAGCACTAGCCAAGTGCTTTATATCAAAAGCAATACCAACTGTTGTTTCATCTTTTTCTAAATAATCTTTTACTGAATACCTACAAGTTTTTTCCATATAGCTAATCATGACAGGAGATGAAAGTACATCTACTCCTTCGTTTCCGAGTGCTGTTGCCATATCTTGTTCACCAACATATTTTTCTAAATGTCCTTTTATACCTATTTTTAATTTATCCATTTTATCACTTCCTTTTAATATATTATATACCCTAAGATCAATATAATATATAAGCTAAGATGTTGATTTTATATTAAAATATTGACAAAAACGTTCAAATACTGTATCTTTAAAGTAGAAAGATTCCAATGTTGGAAAGAGGAAGAGATGAAAGATCGTTTAGCACATTTAATTAATGAACCTTTAGAAGAAAGATATAAAGAATTAAAAGATGTTCTTAAAGAACATAAAATCAGAGTATCTCATCAAAGATTATTAATTTTAGACTATTTACTTTGTAATGATATACATCCAACGGCTGATGAAATTTTTCGAAATTTAAAATTAAAGGATCCTGTTTTATCTCAAGCTACTGTTTACAATACTTTGAATTTATTTGTAGATCATAATTTAATCTCTGAGCTGGATTTTAACCAGCCCAGTAAAAGATATGATTTTTATAGGTATCACCATTCACATTTTTTATGCGAAAACTGTGGAAAGATTGTAGATTTAGATATAGACGAAGAGGATTTAAAATTTAAAGAGCTTGAAAAATTCAAGATAGATACCATAGAAGTAATAGTTAGAGGAATCTGTCCTGATTGTCAGAATGAAGAATGAGAAAGTTAAAACTTTCTTTTTTATTTTAAAGCTTTTGTATGTAAAAAAATGAATTAAAAAGGAACTTCTACAGTAAGAAAATCTGTAAAAGTTCCTTTTTTATTATACATGTTTATAATTTATTATTTCTCTTTTATTTGATCAAAAGAAATTTGATTTTTAATGTTTTCCCTATCATTCATTTTTTTAGTGTAGCAAGATCTGCATAGGGGTTCATAAACATCTTCTGCACCTATTTGAATCCTTGATTCATCAGAGTTTTTTCTAAAAGATACCCAAGCATCTTCACCACAGGATGCACAAATAGCATGGTGCTTTACAAGTTCATCAGCTATTGGCATGATTTCTTTAATTATTTCAAATGGTCTAGCTTTGTAGTCCATATCAAGTCCGGAAATAACAATTGTTATATCATTTTCCATAAGTGTATTAAAGATGTCTATAACTTCTGCTGTAGAGTTTGGAAAAAATTGTAATTCATCTATACCAATTCCATCTACTTCGTGATCTTGTGCATAGGTTAAAATCTCATTTAAATTTTCAACTTTGATAGCATCCAGTTCCAAGTTATCATGGGAAACAATTTTTTTATCATCATGTCTTGTATCAACAGAAGGTTTGAAGGCCGCTACCTTGTAGTTTGCAATCTTCATCCTGTATAATTCTCTCCAAAGTGATGTTGTTTTGCCTGAAAACATAGAACCGGTATGAACTATTAATTTACCTTGTTTTTTCATTATAGCCTCATTTATACGTTAAATTTAAAGTTGGTTACATCGCCATCTTTCATGATGTAATCCTTGCCTTCCATTCTTAAAAGGCCTTTTTCTTTAACTGCGTTCATATTTCCATTTTCTACCAAGTCTTCATATGAAACTATTTCAGCTTTAATAAAACCTCTTTGGATATCTGTGTGGATTTTACCAGCAGCATCTACTGCTTTAGTACCATCCTTAATAGTCCAAGCTCTAGTTTCATCTTCTCCTGTTGTTAAGAAGGAAATAAGATTTAAGGTTTTATATGAATCATTTATAACTTGATCACAACCTGAATTTTCAAGTCCTATCATTTCTAAAAATTCTTTTTCCTCTTCTTCACTTTCAAGTTCAGAAATTTCTTGTTCGATTTTTGCAGATATTATAGTTACTTGAGCATTCTCTTCTTTAGCAAAATCTCTTACTTGTTGGACATAAGTGTTTGATTTTCCGTCATCTTTAACATCTTCTTCATTTACGTTGCATACGTAAATTATTGGTTTGGTTGATAGAAGTTGATAGGCTCTTAAAAGTTTTTGGTCATCTTTATTTAGATCTAGGACTCTAGCAGACTTACCTTCTTCTAAAACTTCCTTAATTCTTTTAAGAAGTTCTACTTCTGCTCTTACAGACTTATCAGATCTTGCTACCTTTTCTCTTTTAGCAAGAACTTTATCAACAAGTTCCAAATCAGCAAGTATAAGTTCTAAATTTATTGTATCAATATCTCTTATCGGATCTACAGATCCATCTACGTGGGTTACATTTTCATCATTGAAACATCTTAAGACTTCTACAATGGCATCTGTTTCACGGATATTAGATAAAAATTTATTTCCAAGTCCTTCTCCCTTGGATGCACCTTTTACTAGTCCTGCTATATCGTAAAATTCTATAGCAGCTGGGACAATTTTTTTTGATTTGTGCATCTTTGCAAGTATATCGACTCTCTCATCAGGTACATTTACTAACCCAACATTTGGATCTATAGTACAAAATGGGTAGTTAGCAATTTCTGCACCTGCCTTGGTAATGGCATTGAACAAAGTTGATTTTCCAACATTTGGCAAACCTACTATTCCTAATTTCATTTAATCACTCTCTCTTTTTTTTATTTTTCAAAATCTTTACGCTCGTTATATTATATTAGTCTATGACAAAAAAATCAATTTTAGAAAAGTTAAAAGATTGGTATAATAGTTATATTAAGATTAAGACAAAGGAGTTTTTATGAGTATACAGACAAGACTTGAAAAATTAAGAAAATTGATGAGCGATAGAAAAATTGATGCTTATATCATACCTACATCTGATCCTCACCAATCCGAATATATTTCTGACTATTATAAAACCAGAGAATTCATCTCAGGTTTTACAGGATCTGCAGGAACTATTGTAGTGACTATGGATAAGGCTGGACTTTGGACTGATGCTAGATATTTCTTACAAGCAGAAAGTGAACTTGCACATACAGAAATTGAGCTATACAAGATGGGAATAGAAGGTGAGCCAACTCTAGAAGAGTTTTTACTCCAAGAAGTCCATGAATTTGGCAAAATTGGTTTTGATGGAAACTGCTTCTCTGTAAAAGATTATAAAAATCTTAGTGAGAATATGGGTTCTAGAGTTTTGGTATATGACATTGACTATGTATCACAGATATG
>JBQDYR010000112.1:0-5486 GCA_052105355.1 Anaerococcus sp. | reverse complement strand
AAAGATGGAGACTATGATATCAAACTTGATGATACAGTTATAAAAGAGATAGAAAATTTACAAGAAAATATTACCTATCTTTCTATTAACTTGAAAAATCAAGAAAATGTAAGAAAACAATATGCCCAAGATATATCTCATGAATTAAGGACTCCTCTAAATAACCTTCAGTTATATATAGAAGCTATTAAAGATGGTTTTATAGAGGCTGATGAAGAAACTTTGGATATGATCCTAAACGAGGTTTTGAGATTGAATTCTTTAGTAACTAATCTTAATAAAACCTTCCAAGATAACATAGAATATTTAAATGTTAACAAACAAAACTTTAATCTTTCAGATCATTTAAAAACAATTTGTAAAAATTTTTTAGCAAGAGCTAGTGCCGATAATATTATCTTTAATGAAGAAATTCAGGAAAATGTTACAATATATTCTGACAAGGAAAAAATAACCCAAATAGTCCATAATTTAATCTCTAATGCTTTCAAGGCTATTGGAGAAAATGGAATGATTAATATAAAACTTACCGAAAATAAAGAGAAAATAATCATTGATGTAGAAGATAATGGTGTAGGTATTAGCGAAGATAGACTTCCTATGATTTTTGGAAGATTTTTTAGAATCGATGATGCAAGAAATACAAAAGAAAATGGTCTAGGACTTGGACTATCTATAACAAAAAATTTTGTGGAATCCTTGGGTGGTAGGATAAAAGTAACATCAAAACTGGGCCAAGGAAGTAAGTTTTCAGTTAGTTTTTCCAAATAAATACTAGATAGGAAACGAAATGAGAAGAAAAAAAAGAAGACCTAGTTCATCTAGGGATAGACGTATTAAAAAAAGAAAAAGAGATATAGCTATAAGTAAAAAATCTTCTTCCTCTAGTTCTAGAAAAAGAGCTCAAAAACGAAAAAAAGAATTAAAAAAAATATACAGGCGCAGAAGAATTGCCCTATCCTTATTTGTTTTTGTATTAGTTTTTGGTATAAGTAAATTTACTTTCAATAAGCTTACTGCATATAGTTCCTATACCTACCCTACTTTTAGAGATGAGGTAAGAAAATCTATAGGTAAAGAAGTCTTTGTTGGTTCTACTACCGAAAGATCTCTAACCACAGCTGAAAAACTTGCAGATCTTGATATACTATATGAAAATATTTCAAGAAACTATGGTGTAAATGCATCCAATAGAGAAGATTTTAACAACTTTATTAAAGGCTATGAAGCAATTAAGAAAAAAGTCCTTGCTTCAAAAACCGACCAAGAATATTTTAATATAATTATGGCTTACTTAGACCTTTTGAATAATCCAAAAACCAAACTTATGGATAAAAAAAACTATGATGACCTTTTGAAATACTATAAAAATAATAATGAAACTGAAAAATCTCAAATTATACAAAATCCACAAGCAATAGATAGGTATAAAAGAATGATCAGTGAAAAAGGTCCAGAAGTAAAAACAAACTTTTCAGTAAATGATAATATTTTAATTGTCTCTATGAATGACTTTAACTTAGGTGATATAAAAGAAGATATAGATGAATACAATAAAGTTTTAAATGAAAATGAAAAAATAAGTAAAATTTTGATTGACTTATCAAATAACTCATCTTTTGATAATATTTATTGGCAAGAGTTTCTACCACTACTCGCCCATAAGGATTACTCTGACAAATCTCTAGTTTTTTATAGAGGAAATTTAATAAAAAGTACTTTAGAAGATATAAAAAATAAAAGTAAAAATTATGAAACTACCTTTGTTCAAAATCAGGCTTCAAAATATCCAGATAAAATATCTGAGATAGACCTTGATGATTATATGTATTATGATGAAGTCTCTTTAAATATAATAAATAATTCTGAATATAAAAATTTGAGTGTATTTGTTTTAACTAATGATGCTACTTCAAATGAAGGAATAAAATTTGCCAATGCTTTAAAACAATCAGCAGATGCAAAGATTATAAAAAATACATCAACAAGTGAAAAGACAGCAAATGATTTAATCTCAAATTTCCCTGTAGATTATTTTATTTTAGAACATTCAGGACTTATTGTTTCTATAGATGATTCATTTAATCTTAGTAATGAGGAAGCATACCCAACTTATGATCAACATATTAATACTGTAAATCCAATAGAAACAGTTCTTTCTACCTTATAAGATAAAAAATCTGTTACAGAACCTGTAACAGATTTTTTTATTTCTTAATTTTTATCTGAAGGATAAATAATTCCTGCATTTTTTCTTGCATTAGAGATAAGTTCTATAACTTTTAATGAGTGTTCCAGTTTTTTCTCTGCTAACTCAAAATCTTTCTCTCTTACAATTTTTTCAAATTCTACAAATTCATAATACATTCTATGTTCATCTTCTTGGACATTTATTCTTTTCGGTTCTTTTCCATTTAAAATAAGATCAAAATGAGTAACTTCATTAGGAGGATTATCTATTACAATAGCCCCCTTATCTCCTTGAATAGTTGAATTAAGTGGAGCAGAACAGTCCTTTGCACCTATAGCTATAGCCTTAAATTTTTTATAATCCAAAGTCATAATTCCAGATGTATCTATGTCTTTTTCTATATTTGCAAGATAGGCTGCTTTTTCTGGAAGTCCAAATAAATTAACCAAAATATGGATGTTATAAATATTTAAGTCAACCAAAGCCCCTCCATCCATATTTATATCAAAAACTGGAGCAAGCTTGCCTTCTTTAAAATCATCGTATCTTGATGAATATTGAGAATAATTGAAAGTAACTATCTTAATATCACCAAGCTTATTTAAATCTTCTTTGATTTTTTTAACATTTGGAAGGTATATATTTGATATCGCTTCAAGTAATAAAAGATTTTTTTCTTTTGATAAATCTATCAATTCTTTTAATTGGGTAGCGTTAGATGTAAAAGGCTTTTCACAAATTACATGTTTGCCAGCATTTAAGGCCTTTTTAACCATTTCATAGTGAAGGAAATTTGGTACTCCTACATAAGCTACATCTATATCATTATCTTCTAAAAGTTCATCAGAGTTTCTATAAGCTTTTTTTATTCCATACTCTTTTTGCAAAGTTTGGTTTTTTTCATAAGATCTTTCAGTAGATGCTATAGCCTCAAGCTCTATCCCTTCTATTTTACCTACAAAAGATAAAAGATCTTTAACGATTTTACCACTTCCTAAAATTCCTAATTTCATTATTACTCCTTATTATATTTACTTATGTGCCTGTTCGATTTCTTTTATCATGTCCCTTCCTTCTAACATTTTCATAATATTTTTTACATCAAGGATAATTACATCATGATTTAGAAGAATAGATTTAGACTTTTCGCTTAAAAAAGATGTATTGATTACAAGAAGAGGTTTTATAGAACCAAGCATTCCTTCAAGGTTATCTATCATTTCCAAAACGAAATCATGGTCAATTTCATCCTTGGTTTCATAATTTTTAACCTCTATAGCATATCTATTTTCACCTTTTTTTCCATATAAATCAAATTTAGTAGATGGTTGATATTCTTCTTGATACTCTTCAACCTCATATCCACACTTTTCCATGGCTATAGATACTAACCTGCTAGATGTTAAATCTTTATTTATTCTTCTTAAAGCCTCAAGAAGATTGGAAGGATTTATTTTAAAAATACCAGTAACTTCATCATTATACTTATTAATAATCTTATTATCAAAACCTATTATAAGATCATCTACTATATTAAATGATCCATGAGCTATAGCATTTCTAATATGCCTTAACATATTTTGAGCTTTAGTTTCATTATCAGATTTTGTAAATATCAATTTTTGGGAATTGGTGCAGATTGAATCTTTATAGAAATCAATAATATATGAATCTATTTCTTCTGTAAATAGTACGTCCTCATCTCTTAGTTTCATATAGGACATAAGTTTTGAAAAAGTATAATCTTCATAAAATTTATTTGAAATAAGTTCGTTCGATTTTGATTGGACTGAAGAAATATCTGGAACATACCAAAGCAAATATGATATAGCTTCCCAAAGATCCCTAGACATTGGTAGAGGGATTTCTTTATGAATTAGTGAGTATTTCTTTTTATCTTTACATGAATCAAGTTCAAATTTATCTGTTAACTTCATTAATCATTCTCCTTTTTCTTATATATATCTACCCTTAATTCTAAAAAATAACGAATTGAAAAACTACAATCTTTATAAAGTTCATGTATAGTCATATATAATAAAGGAGGCAAATATGCATTATACAGGTCAAGTTTATAGGCCACCACTCGAAGCTTATACCCCACTTTTGGAAGTAACTGTGGGATGTTCACATAATAAGTGTGCTTTTTGCACTATGTACCATTTAACCCCTTTTTCAATATCACCATTGGAAAATGTAATAGAGGACTTAAAAGAACTTCAATCTTTGGATAAATATTTAGATAGAATTTATCTTTTAAATGGAGATCCCTTTGTTTTATCCACAGAAAAACTTATAACTATAGGTGAGTTAATTCATTCTTATCTTCCACATATGAAGACTATTACTTGTTATACTTCGTTTTATAATTTAAAAAATAAGTCAGTAGAAGATTTAAAAAATCTTAAAAAATTAGGTTATAACGAATTATATATAGGAGTTGAAACAGGCTATGATAAAGCTCTTGATTATCTTAATAAGGGAGCTGACATATATGAATATGAAGAAGGATTAGAAAAACTAAAACAAGCAGGAATAAAATACCATGCGATAATTATGCTTGGTGTGGCTGGTGCTGGAAATTCAAAAGTAAACGCAAAAAAGACTGCAGAATTTTTAAATAAATATCCACCAAAATCAGTATTTCCTATGACTACTGACGTTCAAAAAGGATCTGTACTTTATGATATGAGAGAAAGAGGAGAATTTAGAGAAGCAACTATAAGAGAAATGCTAGAAGAACAGATAGTTTTGGTAAAAAATTTAAAACTTGATGATAATTCTCTCTATTCTTCAGGCCATGCTGTAAATCTATTTAATATAAGTCACAGGTTTAAAAATAAGAAAAAGATATTAGAAAAATTAAAATACGCTATGGAACATACTTCAGAAGAAATTTTAAACTCTACTAATCAAAGAATGGCAAGATAGAATAAAAAAAGATGGGACTATAAAAGTTACCCATCTTTTTACTTATATTGTAATCTATAATCTACTATATAATAAGAAAAGTTAAACGAAAAAACTCCTAAGATCAGTAGTTTTTAAAGAAATGACTTTAGGATTGCTGCATAAGATCTTGGTTCCCTATATAATTTTTCACAATGTTTAAAATAAGGCCACTTGTAAAAATTAGATTTAGGATAAATTTTCTTGAGTCTCTTCTCCGCTAATTTTATATTCCTATTTCTAGACCCATAATAAAAGTTCAGATTTTTTTGAACCTTTCTTCTTAAATAAGGGTATTCTGTACAGTAATAATCTCTAACCATATTTTTTATAGATTCCTTTGATA
>JBQDYR010000111.1:0-5655 GCA_052105355.1 Anaerococcus sp. | reverse complement strand
CCAGATTTCAAATCCCCATTTTTTTCTGCTTCTTCAATCATATATAGGGCAATCCTATCTTTAACAGATCCTGCTAAATTATTTTTTTCTACTTTTACATATATATCTGCTCTTCCATCTTTCTTTAGTGATTCTAATTTAAGAAGAGGCGTATTTCCTATTAAATTTTTAGGATTTAAAAATTTTGTCATCTTAGTTCCTTTCTATTTTTTAATACAAATATCTAATAAAAATAACATTGAATTTACTAATATTTATATCTATAACTCATTATTTGAATTACTACTGTATTATCGTCTTTATTACTATATTATTAAAATTTACTATTGCAATAAATGACAAATTATTGACATAAAAAAGAGAGGGTTAGTTCCCTCTCTTTAATAGTATTATTAGTTTTGTTTAATTTGATTTGCTACTTCATCAGCAAGGTTTTCTTCTTTTTTTTCAATTCCCTTACCTACTTCAAATCTAGCAAATCTTCTAATTTTAATATTTTCACCTACACTATTAGCTGTTTCTCTTAAATAATTTTCAACAGTTAAGTCAGGATTTTTTACATATGCTTGATTTAATAAGCAAACTTCAGAAAGGTATTTTTTCATTCTACCTTCTACCTTCTTCTCAGCAATCATTTTTCTCTTATCTTCTGGCATATTTGGATTAGATTCATTAATTGCTTGATTAATTAAAATTTCTCTTTCTTCAGCAAGAGCATTTTGATCTGCGTCTTCTTCAGAAATATATTTTGGATCAACTGCAGCAATATGCATAGCAATATTTTTAGCAAATTCTTGTACCGCTTCAGTCTTTGCAGAGAAATCTGTTTCTGTGTTGACCTCTACTATAACACCGATTTTTTCATTATGAATGTAAGATCCGATTGTTCCTTCTGCAGCTACTCTTGATGATTTTTTATCAAGTGTTGCTTGTCCTTGTTCTTTAAGAAGTTTTTCTGCAGCAGCTAAATCTCCATTAGTCTCTTCTAAAGCTTTTTTGCAGTCCATCATGCCTGCACTTGTCATATCTCTTAATTCTTTAACTAATTTTGCACTTATTGCCATTATTGCCTCCTATTGTTCAATATTTTCTTCTACATCTGCTTCTTTTTCAACTTCTTCAGTTTCTTCTGATATTTCAGCATCAACATTTTCAAAGCCTTCTTCAGCAGAAAATTCACTACCTTGATTACCTTCAACAACAGCATCAGCCATTAATGAAGTAATAAGTTTTACAGCTCTTATAGCATCATCATTTCCTGGTATTGCAAGATCCACTAAATCTGGATCACAATTTGTATCTACTATAGATACTACTGGAATACCTAAAATTCTAGCTTCATGAACTGCAATTTCTTCCATACCTGGGTCAACTACGAAGAGAACATCTGGTAGTTCTTCCATGTCTTTAATACCACCTAGGTTTCTTTCTAATTTTTCCATTTCTTTATTATATTGAAGAACTTCTTTTTTTGGTAAAAGATCAAAAATTCCATCTTCTTCCATTTGTTCATATTTTTTTAATTTATCTACACTTTTTCTAATAGTTTTAAAGTTTGTTAACATTCCACCTAACCATCTATTAGATACGTAGAATTGTCCACTTCTTTTTGCTTCTTGTTCGATAGAGTCTTGAGCTTGTTTTTTTGTTCCTACAAATAGTACAGAACCACCTTCTGCTGCTATATCTCTTACCATTTTGTAAGCTTCTTCAATTTGTTTAGCTGTTTTTTGTAAATCTATTATATAGATTCCATTTCTTTCTGTGAAGATGAATTTCTTCATTTTTGGGTTCCATCTTCTTGTTTGGTGTCCAAAGTGTACACCAGCTTCTAATAATTTTTTCATTGATACTACTGACATTTTATTACCTCCGTTTATTTTCCTCCATTCGCATCTACTGATTGAATAACCAAAATGGCAACGTAACAATCATCAACGAATGTGTGTAGTCCTTGAATAATATACCATAATATTAAGTTAATAACAAGCTTTATTCAAACATTGCACCTACAAAAGCTTCTGCATCAAATTTTTGTAAGTTTTCGACAGCTTCTCCTACTCCTATATATTTAACTGGCACGTCTAATTCTACTTGAAGTGGGAAAATCACTCCACCTTTTGCTGTTCCATCTAATTTAGTTAGAATTAAACCCGTAATATCTGTTACATTTTTAAATTCTCTTAATTGGCTTATCGCATTTTGTCCAGTTGTAGCATCTAGAACAAGTAAATTTTCTCTATTTGCATCAGGAGCATGGGTGTCTATTGTTCTATTAATTTTTTCTAATTCATTCATTAGATTCTTTTTATTGTGTAGTCTTCCTGCTGTATCACATATTAAGACATCAGACTTATTAGCTTTAGCAGCTTGAATTCCATCAAATATTACAGCGGATGGATCAGATCCTTCTTTATGTGCAACCATTTCAACACCGCTAACATCTGCCCATTCTCCAAGTTGCTCGATTGCAGCCGCTCTAAAAGTGTCTGCTGCTGCAAGTGTAACTTTTTTCCCATCATTTTTTAAATTATAAGCAAGTTTTCCTATTGTAGTAGTTTTACCAACTCCATTTACTCCAATTACAAGAATAATTGATAATTTATCATTAGTAATGTTTAATTTGTTTTCAAGGTTATTTTTATCAAGTTTATTTACCATTATTTCTTTTAGTACTGGATAAATATTTTTGGTTTCTTTAATTTTTCTATCTTTTATCTCTTCTCTTAGAGTATCAACTATATCTATAGTGCATTCCATTCCTATATCAGATGAAATTAATATCTCTTCTAACTCTTCATATAAATCGTCATCAATTTTTACATTCGAGGTGAAAAGATTCTTAAGCTTATTTGAAAATTGATCACGAGTTTTAGTAAGACCATCAAAAATTTTATTAAAAAAACCAATTTTTTCATCCTCAATTTCTGTGTCATTAGATGACAATTCTTCTTGAGGATCTTCATTTTTTTGTTTTTCTTCTATTAAAACTTTTTGATCTTTTTCTTCTTCAATTTTTTCTTGATCTATATTTTCTTCTTCTATATTTTTCTTATTTTCTTCTTTGTCATTTTTTTTCTTAAAAAAATTAAACATTTCAAACTCCTTAATTAATATTATTTGGATTCAGTGCTGGTATAAAACTTACGTCATTGTATTTATTTATAAATAAATCTTTATTTGTTTGAATTACATGAATAACTTCTTCTAATAAATTATTATCTGTCTTTACTAGTATATTATACCTATATTTATTATTAATCCTTTCAATTTTAGAAGGATTAGGTCCCACAATCTTGACTTCTAAATATTTTTTTAAATCTTTTCTTAATTTGCTTGTAAATTCTTTAGAAATATTTATAGCCTTAAATCTAGAATCTGCAATAACTCTTACGGTAATTAAGTTTATAAAAGGGGGATATTCAAAGGTTTCTCTAATACTAATTTCTTTCTCAATAAACCCTTCATAATCTGATTTATAAACTGCTTGAATAACAAAATTATCAGGTCTATATGTTTGCATAATTACTCTTCCCTTCTTTTTGTCTCTACCAGCCCTACCAGATACTTGTGTTAAAAGTTGATAGGTTGATTCATCTGCAGAATATTCATCAAAATTTAAACTCATATCAGCAGAAACTATTCCTACCAAGGTTACATTTTTAAAATCTAAACCCTTAGCTATCATTTGTGTTCCTATTAAAATATCAGTCTTATTACTTTTCATATAAGAATACATCTTTTCGTAGGAATCTTTTTTATTTGCTGTTTGGCTATCCATCCTCAGTATCCTTGCATTTGGAAAAAGTTTTTTTACTTCTTCTTCAAGCTTCTCAGTTCCTGCTCCAAATTCTTTTATTTTTTTAGAGCCACAATTTGGACAGATTCTAGGTTGATTTTTCGTCCTACCACAATAATGGCAAACTAATTTATTGATATGCTTGTGATATGTCATAGAAACATCACATGCATCACACTTTATAACATACCCGCACTGTCTACAAAAAGTATAGGAATTGTGTCCTATTTTATTTAAAAATAGAATTGTTTGCTCATCTCTTTCAAGATTGGCATTGATTTCAGAAAAAAGCTTCCTACTAATCATAGAATAATTGCTAGCTTTAAGTTCTTCTCTCATATCTATAAGTTCAATATTTGGCTTTGTGTTATTTACTCTATGTCTTAATTCAAGAAGTTTATACCTACCATTTTGTGCATTTGTCATGGATAATATTGACGGTGTAGCTGAGGCAAGAATTAGAGTACAATCGTGTTGCTTTCTTCTAAATTCTGCAACTTCTCTTGTATGGTATTTAGGATCCATAGAAGAGAAATAAGATTGGTCGTGTTCCTCATCAATTATAATTATCCCTAGATTTTTAAATGGAGCAAATATTGCAGATCTTGCTCCTATTACAATCTTTACTTCTTCTTGATCAATCATCCTCCATTGATCAAATCTTTCAGATAAACTCAATCCTGAGTGAATTATCGCTATCTTATTACCAAATCTACCGGTAAATCTCTCAATTGTTTGAGGTGTTAAGGAAATTTCAGGAACAAGAATTATTGCTTCTTTTCCTTTTTTCAAATTTTCCTCTACTAATTGTAAGAAAACTTCAGTTTTTCCGCTTCCTGTAACTCCTTTTAGTAAGTATGAATCAGACTTATTCTCCATTACCTTATTGAAGGCAATCTCTTGCTCTTTATTAAGTTTGATTTTCTTATAATTATTTTCTTTTTCTAAGACACTTCTTTTTACTTCAACCTTTTCTAAATCAACTATTCCTTTGTTAACCAAAGAATTTAATGATGATCTGTAGGATTTTGTATCTATTAGGGTTTGCTTTAGATCAACATTTTTTTTATTTCTTAAGTATTCAACTATTGCTATTTGTTTTTTAGCATTTTTTCTAAGCTTATTTAAATTATTTTCATTTAAATTAAGTATTTCTCTATACTTTATAGATTCAGTCGTTTTAATTTCATAGACAACTTTTACTTTACCATACTTTATATAATCTAATAATTTATCTGTTATATTACCAAATTTATTTTTTATTTGATCTATAGTTCTCTTTTCTGTCAAAAAACTTGTTAAAGCATCTTCATCAACTGTAGATGTATAATAAGCTTTTAATTCCTTTATATTTCCAGGAGGTAATATTTGTTTTACAGCGTTTTGTATTGATGACATATATCTATTTTTCATAAAAAAAGCTAAGTCTATTAGCTCATCTGATACAATTTTTTTATAATCATAAAGATCTATTATATCTTTTATTTCAAAATCAAAATTTTGTTCATAAATTAAGTCATAAATAAAGGCAATGATTGATTTGTTACCTCTTCCGAATGGTACAATAACTCTCATGCCTTTTTCTACTATTCTATTAAATTTTTCTGGTATATGATAAGTAAAGCTTCTATCTAGAAACCTACTATTACTAATAATAATTACTTTTGCGTACAAAAGATCACCTTTTCACTGATTAACAAGGTTTAGAATCTTGTTTGCAAGTTCTTTTTTACTCATGATTTCTAGCTCTTCTACTCCTTTTTTGGAGACAATACTTGCTATATTAGTATCGACATTAAAGCCTGCACCATGTTTTTTTAAATCGTTAGCTATTATATAATCTGCATTTTTTCTAT
>JBQDYR010000110.1:0-5823 GCA_052105355.1 Anaerococcus sp. | reverse complement strand
AGCTAGTGGATCCATAGAAGAATCAAATTTGTTGATTTTATCAATAAAGTTTTCTGGAAGTTCTCTATTCATTCCTTCAATATAAGATTTTGCTTTTTCTGGATATTTTTCTTTGTAGTTTTCTAATAAACTATTCCATTCATTATTTGCTTTCTTACCATTTTCTAAAATATTTTCTTTGAAAACATTGTATATTTCTTCTGGAATATAGAAATCTTTCTCTTCCCAGTTATAGAAATTTTTAACATTTTTAAAGTCCTCTTCACCTATTGGTGCCCCATGAACCTTATTTGTTCCTGCATTTTTGGAGCCATAACCTATTTGAGTTTTGATTTCTATAAATGTAGGATTATTTTCAAATGATTTTGCTTTTAAAATTGATTGTTCAATTTTTTCAAGATCATTACCATCTTCAACTTTTAAATAGTTCCATCCTTGAGCTGTAACTCTTTTCTCAATATCCTCTGAAAAAGATGTATTTAAATCACCATCTAGGCATATATTATTAGAATCATGCATAATAATAAGTTTATTTAGGTTCAAATGACCTGCCAAACTCATTGATTCATATGATATACCTTCCATAAGGTCTCCATCACCACAAATTACATAAGTATAGTGATCTACTAAATTAAACCCATCTTTATTGTATAAAGCAGCCAGATGTTTTTCTGCCATAGCCATACCAACTGCGTTTGCAATACCTTGACCTAAAGGTCCAGTAGTAACCTCTACTCCATCTGTATGCATTCTTTCAGGATGACCTGGTGTTTTTGAATTTAATTGTCTAAATTCTTTCAAGTCATCTATAGAAAGATCGTAGCCAGATAAGTGCAAAAGTGAGTAAAGTAAAGCAGATCCGTGTCCTGCAGATAATACAAATCTATCTCTATTGTCCCAGTGTGAATTTTTTGGATTAGTATTTAATATTCTATTCCATAAAACATAAGCCATTGGAGCAGCTCCCATTGGTAAGCCTGGGTGACCACTATTTGCTTTTTCAATTTGTGCTATAGATAAAGTTCTTATAGCATTTACAGCCTTATAATCAATATCTCTATACATCTATTTCTCCTCTATTTCCATAATTTTATTAACTCTATTTTCGTGACGTCCACCTTCAAAATTAGTTGTCACAAAAGCTTCAATAATTTCTTTACAAACTTCAGTGCCTATAACTCTAGCACCTATACATAGACAATTAGCATTATTATGAGCTTTAGACATTTTTGCTGAATATGTTTCAGATACACATGCAGCTCTAATACCTTTAATTTTATTTGCAGCAAGGCTCATACCTACTCCAGTTCCACAAATTAATATTGCAAAATCAGCTTCTCCATTTATAACCTTTTGACAAGCTTTTTTTGCATAGTCTGGATAGTCAACTGACTTTTTATCGTAGGCTCCAACTTTTTCCACTGTATGTCCTAAATCTTTTAATTTTTCTTCAACCACATCTACTAAATCAATTCCACCGTGGTCATTTCCAATTACATATTTCATAATAGCTCCTTAATAATCGTTCTTCTTCAATTTAAGATTAACATTAATAAATTACTATGTCAATTTAAGGATTTGTCTTATTTTCAAAGTTTTGACAAATGGTGAAATAATCTCTATTATGGTATAATAATTTGTACTTAAGAAATACTTACATATTTAAGGAGAAATTAATGTTTGAATTTAATATAGATGAACACAAATATAGGAATATACATTTTATAGGAATAGGTGGTATATCTATGAGCGGTATAGCCCACCTTCTTTTAGATAAGGGTTATAAAATTACTGGATCCGACAGAAAACCTACTCCAATTATAGAAACACTAATAAAATATGGTGCTAAGGTAAGTTACGGACAAAGAAGAGAAAATATAGAAAATCCAGACTTAGTAGTATATACTGATGCAATAGCGGAAGATAATGAAGAATTAATAGCTGCAAAAAATTTAGAAATACCTGTTGTTACTAGAGGTGTTTTTCTTGGAAAATTAATGAAAAACTACAAAAAATCTATTGCTGTTTCAGGTTCTCATGGAAAATCTACAACTACAAGTATGATTTCAAAGATACTTATTAACTCTACTTCTAATCCTACAATTCTACTTGGTGGAGAGCTTGATGAGATAAAAGGAAATGTTCATGTAGGTAATAGAGACTTTTTGGTAACAGAAGCTTGTGAATACAAGGGTAATATAAGATACTACTTCCCATCTACTGTTATTGTGCTAAATGTAGATGAAGATCATTTAGATTATTATAAAAATTTAGAAAATATTATTAATACATTTAAAGAATATCTTAGAAATCAAGATGAAAATTCTAAAACTATACTCAATTTAAACGAAGAGAATAATAAGCTTTTATTAGATGCTGTTCAAGGTGAGCTTATCACATATGGTCAAGAAAATGATGAAGCAACTTATAAGGCAACAAATATTGTCTTTGATGAACTAGGTAGACCAAGTTTTGATCTTGTTATGAAAGATAAGTCTTTGGAACATTTTGAACTAGGTATAATAGGTAGACACAATATTAATAATGCAATGGCTGCTATAATTGCCTGCTATGAAAATGGTATTGATATAGAAACTATAAGAAATAATATTAAAGATTACAAGGGATTAAAAAGGAGAATGGAAATTGTTGGAAAAGTTAATGAAACTGTTATAATGACCGATTATGGCCACCATCCTTCAGAAATAGAGGTTACCTTAAACGCCTTAGCTGAACATAAAAAAGGAAGACTTATTTGTGTATGGCAACCTCATACTTTTTCTAGAACCAAAGATTTATTTGATGATTTCCTTAAATGCTTTGATGATGCAGACGAAGTAATTGTAACAGATATCTATGCTGCAAGAGAACCCTTTGATCCATCTATAAGTTCTAGAGATGTAGTAGATGCTATGGTAAAAAATGGAGTAAATGCAAAATATATACCTACTTTTGAAGAAGCTAGGGATTATCTATATACTGATATTGAAAATAATGATACAGTTATTACTACTGGATGTGGTAACCCAGATGAACTTGCGAAAATGATGGTTGATGATTATATGAGAATTTAGTTATTAAAAAACAGAGATAATTTAGATTTATCTCTGTTTTTTAGTCTTCGTCTAAAATAAAGTTATACTGTTAAATCAACTGTATAATCTGTATCATATTTTCTTATAAGTGGTTCTACCTCATTCTTTAAAAACTCTTCAACTTGCTCAGTAGATCTACCTATGTATAATGATCCATCAAGCAATGAGTCAAGTTCATCTTTGTTTAGTCCAAAGGCCTTATCCTTTTCTAAAAGCTCTAAAAGATTATTATTTTTTCCGTCTTCTTTTATCCTTTTTGCTGCCTTCATAGAATATTCTCTTATTTTTTCATGGAGTTTTTGTCTATCTCCTCCTTTTTTAACAGCTTCCATAAGAATGTTTTCTGTTGCCATAAACGGTAGTTCTTCATTTACATGAGCCTTAATTTGATTTTCATAAACAACAATTCCATCAGTAACATTTATAGCTATATCTAGGATTGCATCAACGGCCATAAAAGCTTCTGGGATACACATTCTCTTATTTGCTGAATCATCCAATGTTCTTTCTAGCCATTGTGTTGCTTGAACTAACTGAGGGTTCATTGAAAGACTTATCACATATTTTGCAAGAGAAGATATTCTTTCACTTCTCATTGGATTTCTCTTATAGGCCATAGCTGAAGATCCAACTTGAGTTTTTTCAAATGGCTCTTCAAGTTCTTTTCTGTTTTGTAAAAGTCTAATATCATTAGTCATTTTATGAGCAGACTGTGCAATACCTGACAAGGCTTGAACAATTTGATAATCTACTTTTCTAGTATAGGTTTGACCACTTACTGGTATAGCCTCCTCAAAACCTAAATTTTTTACTATTTTTCTATTTAACTCTTTAACTTTTTCATGATCTCCATCAAAAAGATCCAAAAATGAAGCTTGTGTCCCTGTTGTTCCTTTTACTCCTCTAAGTCTGAGATTTTCTTTTCTATGTTTTATCTCTACTAAATCTAAGATAAAATCTTGAATCCACAAACAAGCTCTTTTTCCAACAGTCACAAGTTGAGCTGGCTGATAGTGAGTATATCCCAAAGTTGGTAAACTTTTATAGTCATCCGCAAATTTAGCCAAATGTGAAATTAAGATTGCAAGTTTCTTCTCAACTAAATCTAGAGCTTTTTTAATTATTATGATGTCAGTATTATCTGTTACATAACAAGATGTTGCACCCAAATGAATAATTGGTGCCGCTTTAGGAGCGATATGAGCATAGGTTTTTATATGTGCCATTACATCATGCCTAAGATCCTTTTCATATTTAGCAGCTAAATCAAAGTCTATGTTGCTTATATTGTCTTCAAGCTCTTTTATTTGCTCATCCTTTATATCTAGACCTAATTCTTTTTCTGCCCTAGCAAGTTCAATCCAAAGTTTTCTAAATGTTTCAAATTTTACCTTTTCACTAAATAGATTACTCATTTCGTAAGATGCATATCTAGTATTTAAGGGGTTTTGATAAATATTTCTATCCATAGTACTCTCTTTCAGGAATTTATAAAGTTAGAATACATAGACTGTTACTCAATGATAAATATTTAAGCAACAGCCTTTTTACAGTCCTATCCTATCATTCTATTTAAAACTTCTTTGTAACCTTCCGTTAAATCTCCAAGATCTCTTCTGAATATATCCTTATCTAGTTTTTTATTAGTGTCTTTATCCCAAAGTCTGCAAGTATCTGGGCTTATTTCATCAGCAAGAATAATTTCTCCATCATTTGTTTTTCCAAATTCTATTTTGAAATCAACTAATTTTAAATTTATTTTCATAAAAAATTCTTTTAATAGTTTATTTATTTTTAAAGTTTCTTTTCTCAAATAATCATATTCTATTTTTGTAATTAAACCAAGCGCTATAGCATGGTCCTCACACATTAATGGATCACCTAAATCATCATTTTTATAAGATAATTCAAATGTAGGATATTCAAAGAATTCGCCCTCCTCTACTCCATATCTTTTTGCAAAAGAACCAGCAGTAGCATTTCTAACGATAACTTCAAGTGGTAAAATAGAAACTTTTTTAACTCTCATATCTGTAGAATTTAAAGTTTTAATATAATGAGTTTTAATACCATTTTTTTCTAACATTTCAAAAATCAGAGTTGTGATAGCGAGATTTAACTCACCTTTTCCTTCTATAACTGCTTTTTTTTCACCATTTCCTGCTGTTGCATTATCTTTATATCTAATGATATATTCTTCTACATTATCAGTTGCGTATACTTCTTTGGCTTTTCCTTCATATAATTTTTTCATTATTCCTCCAAAAAAATTCACAAAAAAAGGAAACTATAGAAATAGTCACCCATCAGACACTTGTTTTATTGTAAAAAGTATATTTAAAGATAGAAATCGCTTTATATTTTGCCAAAAATGCAAATGTTTTTTTATTATTTTTGCTGTGTTTTTGATTTTCAAAAAAATAATACATAATAACTCCTACTTTATACTTTTCTTTTATTATAGTATCACAATTAGCAATAAATTGAAAATATAATCATTTCTATTAAATAAAAAAAGATATTAAGCATAAATCTTCTAATAAATGTGAAGATTATAAATTTATAGCTTAATACCTTAATTTATTATTTGTTTAATCCAACTGATATAGCGATAGCTTCATCAATTTTTAACATTATTTTATTATCAAAGCTTCCTATTTTATCTCTAAGCCTTTTTTTATCAATCGTTCTTACTTGTTCCTATAGGGCCACCCTCTTTTTTGGCCAG
>JBQDYR010000109.1:4528-5845 GCA_052105355.1 Anaerococcus sp. | reverse complement strand
ATACTTGCTCCATATGGCAAGAATTTTAGAGCATCTGTTACGTGATAATAATAATATTTTTCTGTATCCTCTCCAAAGAAATTATCCATCCAAGGATGAGTAAAGAACTCCATACTCATAGAATGTGTTTCTGCAATTTCACTTGTTAGATCATTATTTGACGCTGGATACATATCTCTTGTTAAATATCCTTGGAAAGCATGGCCTGCTTCGTGAGTCAAAACATCAACGTCTCCACTTGTTCCATTAAAGTTTGAAAAGATAAAAGGCATTTTAGAAACTGGAAGTGAGGTCATATATCCACCTGGAGCTTTCCCCTCTTTTGTTGTAAGATCCATCATTTCCTTTTCTACCATAGCTTTAAAAAATTCATCTGTTTCAGGTGAAAGTTCATGGTACATTTTTGATGCAGCTTCTACTAATACTTCCTCTCCTCCAACTGGTTTTGGATTTCCTGAAACAAATGAAAGTGGTAAGTCATAGTATTTTAAGTTTTCTATTCCAATTCTTTCTGCTTGTTCTGTAAATAATTTTTGAGTTAGTGGAACTACATAATCAACTATTTGTTTTCTATAGGTTCTTGCATCTTCTATATCCCAATCAACTCTTTCCATGAGTTTATAAGCAATTGGTGTATAGGTCTCAAAACCAAGTTTGTTTGCAATTTTTGTACGAATCTTTACTAAATCATCAAATATTCTATCAAGAGTATCTAAATTGTCTGCAAACCATCCATATAGAGCTTCAAAGGCTTCTTTTCTGGTATTTCTATCCTTATCTTGGGTTAAGGCTGACATTTGTGAAAGATTCTTTATCTCTCCTTTATATTTTATTTTAGCCCCACCTGTAAGCTTGTTGTATTCATTTACAAGCTTTGATTCTACAACTCTATCTTCCATAATTGAAGGATCAAAGGCATCATTTTTTAATTCATCTCTTGCTGTAATCATCTTGCCAAATTTTTCTTCAAACTTATCTCTATAAGGTGTATTAAGTCTTATTGTTTGAAGTCTATGACTAATTTCCTCAAATCTTGGTAAATTTTCATAAAAAGCATTCATTTCCTTATCAAAAAATTCATCTTGAGTATCAATAGTATTTCTGATATAGGCTATATTAAATATCTCCCAAAAACTATTAAATTTCTCATCAATTTTTTTGTATATTTCAAAAAAAGTTTCTTCTGAGTTAGCATCTTCTAATTGATCTAAAAGTTCATTCATTTCTTTGATTATATTATCAAAATCTGGTCTTTCGTAAACTAAATCTTTAAATTTCATTAAATCACCTCTTTATTAATTACTTAAAAATAATTAT
>JBQDYR010000109.1:0-4518 GCA_052105355.1 Anaerococcus sp. | reverse complement strand
AATTCTAAGGTTATAAAAAGTAGTAACCAATCTGCATTTGAACTATATTCTAGTAGATAAAATTGCTAAATTAAATAAATTAATAAAAAAATAAGACTCTTGTAATATTTTTACAAGAGTCTTACTTAAATTTTAAAAAATTAATCTAAAATTTCTTCAACTATAGGTGCTTTTTCTATCTCTTTTTCTGAGAATGAGAACGCATTATAGAATTTTTCTTTCCATTCGTCTGTAAGTTCTGTATCGTGATAAACTGTACAGAGTAGATCTCCCTTTTTAACTTTAGAGCCTTTTTTAGCATTTAGTTCTAGTCCAACCGCAAAGTTAATTTTATCTTCTTTAGTTGCTCTTCCTGCTCCCAACATCATAGCTAAAATACCTAATTCTAAGGCTTTAAGTTCTGATACATATCCATCTTTTTTAGCGAGCATTTGTGTTTTGAATTTGGCTTGAGGTAAAAGTTCAGGATTTTTAATTTGCTCTACATTTCCACCTTGATACTCAATCATCTTTTCAAGTTTTTCATAGGCCTTACCTGAAGAAATTGCCTCTTCTGCCATAGCTCTAGCTTCTTGTTCATTATTAGCTTTTTTTGCTTGAATAAGCATTATTTCACAGGCTTTTATACAAAGCTCAGTAAAATCTTTTGGTCCATGACCTTGTACAGTCTCTATAGCTTCTCTTACTTCTAGAGCATTACCTATTGTGTTTCCAAGAGGTTGATTCATATCTGTAATCATAGCTCTGGTATCTTTTCCAAGTTTTTTACCTATAGAAATCATAGACTCAGCAAGCTTTTTAGCATCTTCTATAGTGTGCATAAAAGCACCTTCACCATATTTAACATCAAGTAAAATTGTATCTGCTCCTGATGCTAGTTTTTTTGACATAATAGATGATGCAATAAGTGGTATTGAATCAACTGTTGCAGTAACATCTCTAAGAGCATATAGTTTCTTATCTGCTGGAACTAAATCTCCAGTTTGTCCAATAATTGAAATACCTATTTCTGAAACTTGTTTTTTAAATTCTTCTTCTGTAAGATCAATTCTCATCCCATCTATGGATTCTAACTTATCAAGAGTTCCACCAGTATGGCCAAGTCCTCTACCGGACATTTTTGCAACCTTTAATCCACAAGCTGCAGCCATAGAAGTAAGAGCAAGTGATGTCTTATCTCCAACTCCACCTGTAGAGTGTTTATCTGATTTTATACCTTCTATAGAAGAAAGGTCAATGACATCTCCACTATCTTTCATTGCTTGAGCAAGTTTTGCAGTTTCATGTTCATTCATCCCATTAAATACTATAGCCATCAATAGTGCCGAAATTTGATAATCAGGAATAGAATTATCAGTCACTCCATCAATAAAAAATTGTATTTCCTCATCAGTTAAAACTTGATTTTCTTTCTTTTTTTCAATTATATCTACAAATCTCATTTTTTTCTCCTTTATATTTTAAAAATTTAATTTAATTTATTAGAACAACATCCATAATCCAACAAGCATAGATGATAATAAACTTACGCAGAAACCTGCAATCATAGCTCTAAAAGCTAATTTTGCTAGTATTGGTCTTTTTTCTGGACAAAGTACTGATATACCAGATATACAAATACCTATACTACTTACATTAGCAAAACCTGCTAATGCTACTGAAAGCATCATAGCTGTTCTTGGATTAAATGTCTCTAAAAGTGGTGCAAGTTTTCCAAAAGCAACAAACTCATTTAATATTAATTTACTACCTAATAGTTCTCCTGCTTTCAATACTTCTGTACTAGGCAATCCCATCAAATATCCTATAGGAGCAAATATATAAGATAAAATAAGCTCCAAAGATAGGTTAAATATACCAAGTATACCATTAATAAGTGCAACTATAGAAATAATTGCTATAAGTGATGCACCGATAGCCATAGCCATATTCATACCATCAAGAGCACCTGAAGATAATGCATCCATAACATTTTCATTATCTCCCTTGCTATCCATCTTAACTTCCCCAACTTCTTTATATTCATCAGTTTGAGGTAGTAAAATTTTTGATAAAATGATAGAACTTACAGGAACAAGAGTTGAAGCTATCAATAGATACTGCATTGGAATACCTAAAGCTGTATATCCAGCTATAATACTAACTGACATAGAACCCATACCAGAAACTAGAACTAACATAACTTCACTATCTGTCATAAAGTTTAAATATTTACTAACTAGTATTGGTGAATCAGTTTGTCCTAAAAACATATTAGCTACAGCAACAAAAGATTCTACTTCTGAAGTCTTGAAAATTTTTCCTATTACAAATCCGATTTTAGAAACTACAAATCCTAAAATTCCTGTATAGTATAAAACTCCAACTAAACCAGAGATAAATACTATATTAGCCAAAGTTTGGAAGGCAAAGATAAATCCAGTTGGTGCCTCTGGCATACCCAAAGATCCAAACACAAATTGAATACCTTCACTACCATATCCTAAGACTTTAACTACTGCATCAGAAACTTTTTCAATAACAGCTCTACCAGCAGGAAGTTTTACCAATACCCCTGCCATAAGAACTTGAAAGGCTAATGCAATACCAACTCTTTTGAAATTTACTGCCTTTCTATTAAAGGATATTAGCCACATAAATCCTATTACTACAGCTATACCCAATAAATTCAATACAAAATTCATTTATTCTCCTCAATAATTTATTTAATAACCTTGTCATAGAAACTCTTACCTGAGATATTTGTTTGTATTCCAAAAATATCCCCTATAGTTTTTCCTATATCTGCAAAGGTATCTCTAGTTTTTAGATCTACACCTTCTTTAATATTTTTACCAAATATTAACATTGGTACATATTCTCTTGAGTGATCAGTAGATGGAGTAGATGGATCGCAACCATGATCTGCTGTAATAATTACACAGTCATCATCATTTAATTTCTCCATCATTTGACCTAGTTGTTCATCAAATTCTGTCATAGCATTTGCATAGCCGTCAACATCATTTCTATGGCCATAAATCATATCAAAGTCTACTAAGTTTACGAAACATAGACCTGTAAATTCTTTATCCATTAGTTGTAAGGTTTTATTCATACCATCTTTGTTATCTTCAATCTTATGGCTTTCTTCTACGGATTTACCAGCAAATATATCATAAATTTTACCCACACCTATACTTGAAAGATCATTTTTCACAAGATTATCCATAATTGTTGGTCCTGTTGGTTCTAAAGCATAGTCATGTCTATCTCTAGTTCTTTTGAAATTGCCTAATTCACCAACAAATGGTCTTGCTATTACTCTACCTACTGCTAGGTCTTTTCCTTGAAGCATTTCTCTAGCTATAGCACATATATCATAAAGTTCTTCAAGACTAACAATTTCATTATGAGCAGCAACTTGGAAAACAGAATCTGCAGATGTATAAACTATAACATCACCACTTTCCATATGCTCTTTACCATAGTCTTTAATAACTTCTGTTCCTGAATATGGTTTGTTGCAAAGAACTCCTCTTCCAATTTTTTTAGAAAATTCCTTTAAAAAATCATCTGGAAAACCATTTGGAAAAGTTGGAAATGGTTTTTCAGAAATTATACCAGCCATTTCCCAATGACCTGTAGTAGTATCTTTACCATTTGAAGCTTCTGCCATTCTCGCAAATGATGCTATCGGTTTTTCAACTTTATTTCCTAAATCAACCCCGTCGATATTAAAAAGTCCAAGTTTTGTTAAGTTTGGAATATTGAAATTTTTTCCATTCATTATGGCTTTTAAAGTATTAGATCCTTCGTCTTTATAAAGATTTGCATCTGGCATTTCTCCAATTCCAAAGCTATCTAACACTATCCAAAATACTCTTTTTATTTTTCTATCAGTCATGACTTCTCCCTTTACTTACTAATACTCACCTTTGTTATCTTCACCATTTAGAAGTTTTATTGCTGAGCTTGTTCCTATTCTGTCACAACCTTCTTCTATAAACATAACAAGATCTTCCTTTGTTCTTACTCCACCTGCAGCTTTAATTTTCACATTTTCTCCAATGTGTTCCTTAAACAATCTTACATCCTCTATTCTAGCTCCATCTGTTCCAAATCCTGTTGATGTTTTAATATAGTTAGCTCCAGCATTTGTTACAGCTTTACACATAGCAATTTTTTCTTCTTCTGTTAAGTAACAAGTTTCTATAATTACCTTTAATATTTTATCTCCACAAGCTTCTTTTAAAGCTCTAATTTCATCTTATAGCATTTGATAATTGATGTTTTTATCTTGTGGGATATTTACAACCATGTCGATTTCATTAGCTCCATTTTCTATGGCAGTTTTTACTTCAGTTATTTTTGATTCAGTAGAATTGTAACCTAGAGGGAAACCTACAACGGTACAAATATTAATTTTATTTCCGTATTTTTCATTTACTCTTTTTATATAAGTTTGTGGTATACAAATAGATGCAGTTTTATATTCTATAGCTTCCTCACAAAGACTTTGTATATCCTACCATTTTG
>JBQDYR010000108.1:0-5877 GCA_052105355.1 Anaerococcus sp. | reverse complement strand
AAAACTGACCTCCTCAAAGTTGGTTTTTCAGGTCCAACTTTTTGGGGTCAGTTCAAGATCTAGCTCTTTTTATTAGATAGTTATTTATTTTTTATTTTTTTCAATTTTAGCTTGTGCTGCAGCAAGTTTAGCTATAGGGACCCTAAATGGTGAGCAAGATACATAATCAAGACCTATATTGTAGAAGTATTTAACTGTTGATGGTTCACCACCGTGTTCGCCACAAACTCCTAAGTGAAGTTTAGGGTTTACTTTACGTCCTTTTTCTACTGCTGTTTCTACCAAGAAACCAACTCCTTTTTGATCAAGTACTTGGAATGGATCTTTTTCAAGAAGCTCTTTATCTAAATAGGTAGGTAAGAACTTACCCGCATCATCTCTTGAGAAACCAAAGGTCATTTGTGTTAAGTCATTAGTTCCAAAAGAGAAGAAATCTGTGACGTTTGCAATTTCATCAGCTGTTATTGCGGCTCTTGGAATTTCTATCATTGTACCTAGAAGATAGTCTATTTTCTCACCTTTTTCTTCAAATACTTTCTCAATCTCATCTCTAATTTCTGCTTTTACATAAGAAAGTTCTTTTACTTCTGATGAAAGTGGAATCATTATTTCTGGTACTAGGTTTACTCCATCAGCCTTACATCTTAGAGCAGCTTGAATTATTGCACGAGCTTGCATTCTAGAGATTTCTGGATAGATAACTCCAAGTCTTAGACCTCTAAAACCAAGCATTGGATTAACTTCTGCTAATGCGTTTATTCTTTCTTTTATAGAAGTAATATCTTTTCCTACTTCATCAGCAAGCTTTTGAATTTCTTTTTCTTCTTTTGGTAAGAATTCATGTAATGGTGGATCAAGAAGTCTTACTGTTACAGGCTTTTCTTTCATTAGAGAGTAGATTTGGTAAAAGTCTTCTTCTTGCATTGGTAAAATTTTCTCTAAAGCTGTTTTTCTTGTTTCATAATCATCAGCAATAATCATTTTTCTTACTTGGAAGATTCTATCTTCTGCAAAAAACATGTGTTCTGTTCTGCAAAGACCAATACCTTCTGCACCAAATTCTAGAGCTTGAGACGCATCTTTTGGTGTATCAGCGTTAGTTCTTACTTTCATATCTCTAATTTCGTCAACCCAAGACATAAACTCGCCAAAGCTTCCTTCTTGTTTTGGATTTTCTTTTTCAAGTTGTCCAAAATAAACTTTACCTGTAGAACCATCTATAGAGATAGTATCTTTATCAGTGTAGGTATTACCGTTAGCTTTTAAAATTCTATCTTTTTCGGATACGATTATATTTGCACCTGAGATACATGATTTACCCATACCTCTTGCAACTACAGCAGCATGGGATGTCATTCCGCCTCTAGCTGTTAAGATACCTGTAGCTGAAACCATACCTACAAGGTCTTCTGGAGAAGTTTCTTCTCTTACTAAGATAACTTTTTCTCCTTTGTCAGTTCTTTCTTTGGCTTCATCAGCTGTAAAAGCAATTTTACCAACAGCTGCACCAGGAGATGCTGCAAGTCCTTGGGCAATTGCTATACTATTATCGATTGATTCTTTTGTAAAAGTAGGGTGGAGGATAGCATCTAGATCTTTAGGTGCTACTCTCATGATGGCTTCTTCTTTATCTATTAATCCTTCATGTTCTAAGTCAATAGCGACTTTTATAGCTGCATTTGCCGTTCTCTTTCCGTTTCTAGTTTGAAGTAGGAATAATTTTCCTTCTTGTATAGTAAATTCCATATCTTGCAAATCAGCATAATGTTTTTCTAGTTTTTCTGCTGTATCATGGAATTCTTGATAAACATCAGGAAGAATTTCTTGTAATTTAGATATTTCTTGAGGGGTTCTTACACCAGCTACTACATCTTCGCCTTGAGCATTAATTAAATATTCGCCGAAAAGAACGTTTTCTCCAGTTGCTGGATTTCTTGAAAAGGCTACGCCTGTTCCTGATGTATCTCCCATATTACCAAATACCATTGTTTGAACATTTACAGCAGTTCCCATAAAGTTATCAATTTCATTTAATTTTCTGTAAAGAATAGCTCTTTCATTATTCCATGAAGAAAATACTGCAGTTATTGCTGCATCTAGTTGTTTTCTTGGGTCTTGTGGGAAATTCTCTCCTAGATTCTCTTTATAAACATTTTTATATTGGTCGACAACATCTTTTAAATCGTCAGCTGTAAGATCTGTATCATTTTCTACATTTTTTTCTTTCTTTTTAGCTGATAAAACATCTTCGAATTTATTTTTATCAACACCCATAGCTACATCAGCAAACATTTGAATAAATCTTCTGTATGAGTCATAGGCGAATCTTTCGTTGTTTGTTTTTTTTGCAAGACCTACTACAGCTTTGTCATTAAGACCAAGATTTAAGATAGTATCCATCATACCAGGCATAGAAATTGGAGCACCACTTCTTACAGAAACAAGTAGAGGATCTTCTATAGAACCAAATTTTTTGTGATTTTGTTCTTCAAGAGTTTCTATATGCTCTGATATTTCTTCATTTAAACTATCCCATAGTGTTTGGTTTTCATCATAGAATCGTGCACAAGCCTCTGTTGTTACTGTAAAACCAAATGGTACTCTAATACCAAGATTAGTCATTTCTGCAAGGTTAGCTCCTTTTCCACCAAGTGTGGCACGCATATCTTTGTTACCTTCATTAAAACTATATACATATTTCTCAGTCATTTTTATTACCCCTTTCTAAATTATTTAGTTTGTTAATAATAATTTCTGAAGTTTCCTCTATCGATTTGTTGGTAATATTAATAATAGTACAGTCCAAATCTTCCATAACCTCTCTAGCATAAACTAGTTCTTTTTTTATTCTATCTATATCACTATATTGTGAATCGCTAGATAAGTTAAGAGATTTTAGTCTTTGGAGTCTATACTCTCTTAATATATTTTGGTCTATATCTAGGCCGAAAATTTTATTATTATCAATTTCAAATAATTCCTTAGGAATATTATTTCCCAACAAAATAGGAATGTTTGAGACCTTGAAACCCTTACTGGCTAGATACATGGAAGTAGGGGTTTTTGATGATCTAGAAACTCCAATGAGTGCAACATCACAAGTTTCCAATGATCTAAAATCTTTACCATCATCATATTTTATGGCAAAGTCTAATGCCTTCATTTTTCTAAAAAATTCTGACTCCATCAGATTACTCATATCAAAATTTTCTTTTGGCTTAATATCGAAAGCCTTTGAAATTTTATTTATAGAAAAACTCATTAGATTAATAGAGTCTATTCCATATAAATCACAAAAATTGTCGATATATACATTCATTTTAGAATCCTGAATAGAGTTATAGAGGATTTGATTTTGTTTTTGTGATTTTATTTGGTTCAATACTTTTTCCAAAGTAATCATATTATCTATGTATGGATAAACTTTGATTGTTACTTCAACATCAAATCGAACCATGGTTTTATTTACTAGATGTTCAGTGGCGTGGCCACTTGTATCTGAAATTATATTAATAACCAAAATAATCCTCTCCCTCTTTAGAACTCACTAAAATTATACCAAATGTATAAAAAAAAATAAAGGTTTTCATATCTTCTATTTATATAATGAAATGACATATATTAAATGTAATTAATCTTTTTTATTAACAAATATAATACAAATATTAAAAACAAATTACAAAAAAACTACAAAATAAGGAATATAGGCTTATAATACCTTGTAAAATAGCTGATATTATACTATAATGATGGTAGTTGTAAAAAAGTTGTAACATTTGGAGGGAAAATGAAAATAAAAAAATTACATAAATTTATTTTATCATCCTTAGTTTTATCGAGTATTTTCTTACAAGCAAATACTTCTTTAGCAAGTGATGATAATTTTAATGTTTATTATTATAAAAGAGTAAATATAGATCAATCCTATATAGGAAGTGAGAAAAAGAGCAGTGAGGCCTTCTTTAAAGCAAGTAATTATTCTTCAGCGAATAATAAACAAATAACTTCATATTTTATTGAAGGAAATAAGGCCTATGGAAAAGATCAATATGGAAAATCAAACTTAATAAAAAAATCTTTTGTTAAGGTAGGAGACAAAACTTATTATGCAAATGATGATGGAATTTTATTAAAAGGACTAAATAAAATAGATGAAGACTACTACTATTTTGATGATAGCTTTAATCTTATGAAAGAAGATTGGAAAGTATTAGAAAATAGGCTTATTGTAGCTAATGAAGATGGAGTAGTAAATTTTCCTGCTAATCGTGAAATAACTATAAAGGATATAAAATACAAAACAGATAGCAAAGGCTATTTAGAAGAAGTCGAAATAGAAAAACAACCAGAAGACTTGCAAGCTATAGAAAGTACCTCTTCTTTAAACAATAACTCTGATCCTTTATCGCCTGCACATAAGTTGGGTTTAAGCTCTCAAGAGTTAGCATTAGTTATTAATACAGCATTTCCAGACAATAAATTAATAAAAGACAACGACCCTGAGTTGATAAATGGATTTACAGAAACTCTAGTAGAGCTTGAGAATGAATTAGGCATTAATCCTTTCTTTATATTAGGAATCATAAATGCAGAAAATCCAATCCTTCACGGTAAGTTTTCAAACATTGTAAAAGATAAAAATAATCTTATGTCATGGACTGCCTTCGATAATGATCCCTACAATAGTGCTACAAAGTTTAATACTTATTCTGCTGCAATTATTTACCCAGCAAAATTTCTATCACAGAATTACTTAAATCCTCAAGGAAAATATTATGTTGATGGAAGTGTTAAAGGTGTAAATAAGCATTATGCAACAGCAGAAAACTGGTATAAGAATGTAAATTATGGAATGAAAAGATTAAATGATACAAAAAATTCTTTAGGTCTTTAAGAACTAGAGCTTTTGATGTTGACAAATTTCTGATTTAAAATATAATTATTATAAATTAATAGCGAAACTTAGACAAAGAGGAGTAGTGGGTATTTGCAAATATAGAGAGAAGATGGGTGGTGGAAATCTTTTTTGCAAACCTATGAAGGTTGCTTTGAAATAGTTTCAATGTGGCACACATAAGTGCAAAGAGTGTCTTTTAAACAAGGAATTTAGGTGGTAACGCGATTAACTCGTCCTAAGAGTTAATCAGTTACCACTTTTTTTAAATTTAAAAATAGGAGAAGATATGGAAACAAAATATGAACCATTAAAGTTTGAAAAAGAAATTTATAGAAAATGGGAAGATGGAGGTTACTTTAAATCACAAGTAAATAAGGATAAAAAGCCTTTTACTATAGTAATGCCACCTCCAAATGTAACAGGAAAACTTCACTTGGGTCATGCTTTAAATAATACTATCCAAGATATCATTATTAGATATAAGAGAATGCAGGGCTTTGAAGCAAACTGGATACCAGGTACAGATCATGCTTCTATTTCTACTGAAGCAAAAGTAGTAGGAAAAATAAGAAGTGAAGGAAAAACTAAAAAAGACTTTGGTAGAGAAAAATTCTTAGAAGAATGTTGGAAATGGACAAATGAATACGGTGGGACTATAAAAAGACAATTAAGAACTATAGGAGTTTCTTGTGATTGGGATAGAGATTCATTTACTATGGATGAAAACTTGACTAAAGCTGTAAGAAGAGTTTTCAAAAAGATGTATGATGATGGTCTAATTTATCAAGGAGATAGGATTGTTAATTGGGATATAGAAGCAGAAACAGCAATATCAGATGCAGAAGTCTACCACGAAGACAAAGAAGGTTCACTTTGGTATATAAAATATTTCTTTGAAGATTCTAAAGACTATATAACTATAGCTACAACAAGACCAGAAACAATGCTTGGTGACCTTGCTGTCGCAGTAAATCCTGAAG
>JBQDYR010000107.1:0-5916 GCA_052105355.1 Anaerococcus sp. | reverse complement strand
GGAAATGGTATTGTAGCTCATGGCGGTACATGGCATCATGTATCAACATTCTTTGTTTTTTCAGATTATTTAAAGGCAGCTATTAGACTTTCTGCTTTATCAAATATTCCGTTAACATATGTGTTCACTCATGATTCAGTGGCAGTAGGAGAAGATGGACCTACTCATGAACCAATAGAACAACTTTCAATGCTTAGATCCATTCCAAATACTATCGTTCTTAGACCTGCTGATGCAAACGAAACAAGGCTTGCTTGGAAGATAGCATTAGAAAGTAAAAAAACGCCTGTAGTTCTTGCATTAACTAGACAAAATGTAGAAAATCTAAAAGAAACAGAAGAGTTAGAAGATATATCTAAAGGTGCATATATTATTAGCGAAGCAAAAAGCGATAATCCTGAAGCAATATTTATAGCAACAGGATCAGAAGTATCATTAGCATTAAAAGTTAAAAAAGAATTAAAGGAAAAAGGTGAAGATATTAGAGTTGTTTCTATGCCTTCTTTCGAATTGTTCAGAAATCAATCTGAAGAATATAAAGAAGAAATTCTTCCTTCAGATGTAAAGAAAAGAGTTTCTATTGAAATGGCTTCATCGTTTGGATGGAACGAATTTACAGGTGAAGATGGAATAAATATAGCTATAGATAGCTTTGGAACTTCAGCACCAGGTGGACAAGCACAAGAAGAATTTGGATTTACGTCAGAAAATATAATTGAAAAGTATTTAAATAAATATAATTAATCAAAAAAGAAGATTGATTTGATTAAAAATATCAATCTTCTTTTTTATTTTTAAAAATATTAAAAAAGTGATATGATTAAATAGAAAAATATTGATTAAGGAGTGAATATGAGTATACCAACACCACATATTTCAGCAAAAAGTAAAGAAGAAATAGCAAAAACTGTATTAATGCCAGGAGATCCTCTTAGGGCAAAATATATAGCTGATACTTATCTTACAGATGTAAAACAATTTAATGAAACCAGGGGTATGCTTGGTTATACAGGTTATTATAATGGTAAAAGAGTGTCAGTAATGGGTAGCGGAATGGGAATTCCGTCATCTATGATTTACTATAATGAACTATTTGAATTTTATGATGTAGATACAATTATAAGAATTGGGACAGCAGGTAGTATGCAAAAAGATGTAAAACTACATGATATTGTAATTGCAACAGCAGCTTGTAGTGAGTCTTCTATAAATGACAATCTATTTGGAAATGTCCATTTTTCTCCAACACCAGATTTTAATCTTTTAGTCAAAGCATACAATAAATCTCAAGAATTAGGTTATAGGACACATTGCGGTCAAGTGTTAAGTTCAGATCAATTCTATTCTACAACACCAGATTATGTCATGGAAAACTTACAAAAGTATGGAGTATTATGTGTAGAAATGGAATCTTATGGTCTATTTACACTTGCTAAAAAACACGGCAAAAGAGGATTAGGAATATTTACAATGTCAGATTCTCTTGTTGAAAATGTAGCTGACTCAGCTGAAGCAAGACAAACTTCATACACTAATATGATGAAACTAGCTTTAGAAATTGCTGAGGATTAACATTTTTATGATTAAAACCATAATTTTGGCAGCTGGTGAGGGAACAAGAATGAAGTCGAGTAGATCTAAAGTTCTTCACAAGCTTTTAGGTAGAGAAATTCTATCCTATGTTATAGAGGCATCAAAAATTGAAGACTCTGAAACAATAGTGATAGGTGGGAAAAATAAAAAATATATTGAAGATAATTATAAAAATGTTATTGTTAAAGAACAAAAGATAGGCGAAAAATATCCTTATGGTACAGGGTATGCTGTATCTTTAGCACTAAATGAAATTGAAGATAATGATACTGTGCTAGTATTAAATGGTGATATACCATTAATTAGAAAAGAAAGTATAAAAAGCTTTTTGAACTATCATATAAATGAAAATAATTCATGTACTGTACTATCTACACTTATTAATAATCCTTCAGGTTACGGTAGAATAGTTAGGGATAATGCCTCTAATTTCATGAAAATTGTCGAGCATAAAGATGCAGATGATAAAGAGTTATTAATAAATGAGATTAATACAGGAATTTATGCTTTTAAAGGTATAAATTTAAGAGAATCTATAGGGTTAATTGATTCTAATAATGCTCAAAATGAGTTATACTTGACTGACTGTATTAAGATATTAAATGAAAATAGCAAAAAAGTTGGTGCCTATATTGCAGAAGATTCTAATGAATTTTATGGTATTAACAATAAAAAAGAGTTAGCGATAGCAGAAAAAATCTTAAGAAAAAGAATTAATGATTTTTATATGGATAATGGCGTTATAATTGAAACACCAGAGATAATCACAATCGAGCCAGGAGTAGAGATAGGTTTTGATACTGTGATATCCGGTTATGTTAAGATTTTAGGTCAAAGTAAAATTGGAAGTAACTGTATTATAGAGGGATCTACAAGAATTGTTGACTCTCTTATTGACGATAATGTCAAAATAGACAATTCAGTAATTGAAGAGTCTAAAGTTGGAAAAAACACTGATATTGGTCCATTTGCTCATCTTAGACCAAAGGCAAATTTAGGTGAAGATATCCACATAGGTAACTTTGTCGAAGTCAAAAATTCAAGCTTGGGACAAGGTACTAAGGCTGGTCATTTAGCCTACATTGGAGATTCTGATTTAGGTAAAAATATAAATGTTGGCTGTGGAGTAATATTTGTAAATTATGATGGAAAGTTTAAGCATAGATCAATAGTTGAAGATGGTGCATTTATTGGATCCAATTCTAACATTGTAGCACCAGTAAAAGTTTATAAAGAAGGATACATCGCTGCTGGTTCAACAATTACAGAAGATGTAGAAGAGGGAGCTCTCTCTATAGAAAGAGTAGAGCAAAAAAATATACCAGGCTATGTAGAAAAGAAGAAAAAGAAAGACATTGAAATTCAAAGGAGCAAAAATGACAAATAGTAGTGAAAGTTCTCTTAAACCAAGATTTACAAGAGGAGATTTAATACTCTTTTCAGGAAATTCTAACTTAAAATTAGCTGAAAAAGTTGCCGAAGTAATCGGACAAGAATTAGGTAAGGCTGAAGTTCAAACTTTTGGTGATGGCGAAATTAGTGTGAAGATAAACGAGCCAGTTAGGGGTAAAGATGTTTATATAATACAACCAACATCAAATCCTTCTAATGATAACTTAATGGAGTTATTAATAATGGTGGATGCTTGTAAGAGGGCATCAGCTCGCTTTGTCAATGTTGTAGTGCCATATTATGGTTATGCAAGACAAGATAGAAAAACTAGAGGAAGAGAACCAATAACTGCAAAATTAGTTGCAAATCTTATTACTACAGCAGGGGCTGATAGGGTAGTAACTATGGATTTACATGCAGGTCAAATTCAGGGATATTTTGATATTCCTGTGGATCATTTTACTGCTATTAGACTTTTAGCTGATACATTTAAAGAAGAAGCTTATGGAAAAAGTGATGACTATGTTGTAGTAAGTCCTGACTTGGGTGGTGTTGTAAGAGCAAGATCTTTTGCTGACTATCTAAAATTAGGCATAGCTATTATAGAAAAAAGAAGACCTAAACCAAATGTAGCTGAAATAATGAGTGTAATTGGTGATTTTAAAGGTAAAAACTGCATACTAGTTGATGATATGATTGATACAGGCGGTACTATAATAAATGCTGTAAATCACTTAGTTGATAATGGAGCAAAAAACGTCTATATAGCAGCTACTCACGGTGTATTAAGCGGTCATGCTGTAGAAAGAATAGATAATTCTAGAGTTAATAAGCTTGTAATCACAGATACAATTTCTATTTCTACTAAAAAATATTCATCTAAAATTCAACAAGTATCTATAGCACCATTACTAGGAGAGGCAATAAGAAGAATTAATACTTATGAATCTGTAAGTGGATTATTTGAGGATAATAAATAAATGTATTATATCGTAGGGTTAGGCAATCCTGGATTACAATATGAAAACACGAGGCACAATGTTGGTTTTTTAACAATTGATTACCTAGCTAAAAAACTCAATATTAAAATTAAGAAAATTAAATTTAAATCATTATATGGTCAGGGAGAAATTTCTGGCCATAAAGTTATGCTTATAAAGCCTCAAACCTATATGAACAATTCAGGAGAAGCCATAAGAGAAATATATAATTATTACAAGTTTGACCACGATAAACTAATTGTCATATATGATGATATAGATATAGAATTTGGTTCAATAAGAATTAAGAAAAAAGGCTCAGCGGGCACACATAATGGTATGAAATCAATAATAAATAATCTCCAATATGATGACTTCCCAAGAATTAAACTTGCTGTAGGCAAAAAGCCAGAATATATGAATTTAGCTAATTTTGTTTTAAGCGGATTTAAAGGCGATGATGTAAAAATCATAGAAGAAGAAATAAAAATGGCAGCTGATTCTGTAGAATCTATAATGATTGATGGAATAGAAAGAACAATGGGAAAATATAATCCAATTAGATTATTAAATGAAAAAAATGAATAGTATTACTAAAGAAATTGCTAACCTACCACAAATTAAAGAAATACTTACTCAATATAAAGAAAATTCACCAATTCGTTTGTATGGATTGACTGATGCTAGCAAGTCACATATAATCCTAACACTCTTTCAAAAACTTAATAAAAACATATTATTAGTTTGTGAAAATTCAAGAATAGCGAAAAAATATGTTTATGAAATAAACTCTATATCCAATAAAACTGCGTTATTCATGCCTTCATTGGATATAAATTTTTATAATATAAAATCTATTGAAAGAGATAGTGAAGTAGCTAGATTAAATGTTTTAAATGCTTTATTATCAGATGATGAATTTATATTAGTAACGACTATTGAAGCTTTAGGAAATAAACTTACAGATAAAGAAACTTATTTAAGTAAGACAATAAAGCTAGATATTGATTCGGAAATCGATACTCAAAAACTAAAAGAAAACTTAATAACTTTAAATTACTTGCAAAATAAGCTTGTAGAGACAAAAGGCGAGTTTTCTGTTAGAGGTTCTATTATTGATATTTGGCCGATTACCTATGAAAATCCAGTTAGAATAGAGCTTTTTGATACTGAAATAGACTCTATAAGAATCTTTGACAAGGACTCACAAAGATCTATAGGTAAATTAGATAAAGTAAATGTTAGTCCTGCAAGTGAACTTCTGTATAATAATTCTGATTATAATCAAGTTATTAAAAATATTAAAAAAGACATAAAAAAATTAGAAAAAAAGAACTCTTCTAATCACAATGATACCAAGCTTTTAGATAAATACAAACAAATATTGGCATTTTTAGAAGAGAAATTTTATATAGCTAACCAAGATTTGATTACAGCATATAGAGATTCAAACTTTTCAAGTTTATATGATTATCTAAAAGATGATTCTATAATAATTTATGATGATTTCTCTAGATGTATGGATGAGTTCAAAGAGATTCAACACAAATTTGATTTAGATGTTACTTATCAGATGGAAAATGGTGAAATATTTTCTACTTTTAAAAATTTAAAGATAAGTGAAAAAGAATTATATAAGCAATCATTAAATTATCCGATAATAGATGTTTCTTCACTTTTAAAAAGAACCAAATTACTACAACCAAAAAGGATTTTAGAACTTAAAACTATAGAAGCGGAAAGTTTTAATAAAAATATTAATACTTTTATTGAAACAATAAATTATCTAAAGTCAAATGAGTCTAAAATTGCTATATTAGCAGGAGATGAGGAAAAAAAAGAAAATATAGAAAGAATTTTTGAAAATAATAATATAACCAATTATACATTAGACTTTAAACATAATATTAATGAAAAAGCCGGGACAAATGAACGTAAATTTCCCCGGCTT
>JBQDYR010000106.1:0-5977 GCA_052105355.1 Anaerococcus sp. | reverse complement strand
TGAATGTCTAGATAGAACTGGAGAAACAATATTACTTGTGACTGCAGTAGCAAGTGACAAACCTAGGGAAGGAATAGACTTTTTCCCATTACTTTGTGATTATCAAGAAAAATTGTATGCAGTAGGAAAAATCCCTGGTGGTTTTATTAAAAGAGAAGGTAAAGCCTCTGATCATGCTACTTTGGTCGCAAGACAAATGGATAGACCTCTAAGACCTCTTTTCCCAGAAAACTACTACAATGATGTTCAAATAGTTGCGACAACTTTATCTGTAGATGATGACCATGCCCCAGATTGTTTGACCACAATAGGAGCATCTATAGCTTTAGGAACTTCAGATATTCCTTTTGCAGGTCCTGTAGGAGCTGTTTCTATCGGTAAAGTAGATGGAGAACTTATTGTAAATCCAAGTTTTGATCAAAGAGAAAAATCAACTCTAGATCTTACAGTTGCGGGTACTTACGATGCTATAAACATGGTAGAAGCTGGAGCAAATGAACTTTCTGAAGAGGAAATGCTTGAGGCAATGCTTTTAGCACATGATGAAATTAAAGAAATTACTAAATTCATCCAAACAATTATTGATGACATAGGAAAAGAAAAACAAGTTCTCGATCAAGAAGAAGAAACAGAACTTCAAAGAAAAATTATAGAAACTTATGAAGACGAAATAAAATCTTCTATAAGAACAACTGATAAAGTTGAAAGAGAAGAAAATATCTATAATATAGAAGAAAGTGCAAAAGAAAGATTTTTGGAAGAATATCCAGAAACAGAAGATGAAATTCACAAAACTATAGATAACATAATGAAAAAAGAAGTTAGAAGAATGATATCTATAGACAAGATTAGACCTGATGGACGTCAAATGGAAGAAATTAGGCCACTTTCAGCAGAAGTTGGACTTTTGCCAAGAGCTCATGGCTCAGGACTTTTCTCTAGAGGACAAACTCAAGTTCTTTCAGTTGTAACTTTAGGATCTCCAGGAGAAGAACAAATTATCGACTCTATGAACAGACAAGAAGTTACTAAAAGATATATCCACCAATATAACTTCCCACCATTCTGTGTTGGAGATATCAAACCTTTGAGAGCTCCAGGAAGAAGAGAAATTGGACATGGTCACTTAGCGGAAAGAGCACTTATACCTGTATTACCAGGCAGAGATGAATTCCCTTATACAATAAGAGTAGTTTCAGAAGTTCTATCTTCAAATGGATCAAGTTCACAAGCTTCTATTTGTGGATCTACACTTTCACTTATGGATGCAGGTGTTCCTATTAGAAAGCCTGTTGCAGGTATTGCTATGGGACTTATAAAAGAAGAAGACTCCATTTCTATTCTTACAGATATACAAGGATTAGAAGATCACTTAGGAGATATGGACTTTAAGGTTGCAGGTACACGTGATGGTATTACTGCTTTACAAATGGATATGAAGATTGCAGGTATAACTAGAGAAGTTTTAGAAAAATCTCTACAAAATGCCAAAGCTGCAAGAATGCAAATACTTGATGTAATAGAAAATGTGATAAAAGAACCTAGGTTAGATCTTTCTCAATATGCTCCAAGAATATTCTCTATAGACATAAATCCAGAAAAGGTTAGAGATGTAATTGGTTCTGGTGGAAAGACTATAAATAGAATAATCGATGCAACTGGTGTAAAAATTGAAACAGAAGACAATGGTCACATCACAGTAGCAAGTGGAGATGGAGAAAGCGGAAAGAAAGCCATAGAAATGATTAAAGGAATAGTTACAAACCCTGAAGCCGGAGATGTTTATACAGGTGTAGTAACAAGGATTATGAACTTTGGTGCCTTTGTAGAAATAGCTATAGGAAAAGAAGGGCTTTTACACATTTCACAAATTGATACTAAGAGAACAGAAAAAGTTGAAGATGTCCTTAAAGTTGGAGATAAGGTAAAGGTAAAAGTTACTGAAATCGACAGACAAGGAAGAATCAATCTTTCTAGAAAAGCTATTTTAATAGAAGAAGCTAAAAAACAAGAAAATGAACAATAATAATATTAAATAAATCGGCTGCCTTTAAGGCAGTTTATTTATTTTATCCAATGTTATATAATTTATAGAGAAAGGAGATTTATGTCAAACACAGGTAGAAAAAGAAAGACAAAAGGGTCTTTAGATAAAAATAAAAAAAAGAGTGAGACCCAAAAAAAATTTAATAAGAAATCTATATCTATCCTCATGATGGCCTTGTCTCTAATTAGCTTAATATTTTTAATTTCTAATAAGACTGGAACCATAGGAAAGGTGCTAACTGATAGTTTTACATCTATATTTGGCCTGGTTGCTTACATAATTCCACTAGTAGTATTTGTAAGTTTCCTATTTCTATATTTAAATAAATATTTAGTAAATATAAAATCATTCCTTTTAATTTATGCTATATTACTAGTAACTATGGCCTTACTCTCAAAATCTTATTTAGGCTCAAGTTTACAAGTGAGTTTATCGTCATCCAAATCAACTTCATTCACCTTTGGAGGAAAGCTAGGAATAGTTTTAGGGTTTTATTTAATAGGACTTATAGGATCTGTGGGAACTTGGTTTATATATATAGCTTTGTGGATAGCGTTTTTAGTAGAAATAAGTCCATTTTCTTACAAAGAAGTTTCTATAAAGCTTAAAAACATATTTATAAAGATTTCTAAAGTCTTAGTATCTAGTACAAAGTCTCTAGGAAAGAAAATTTCAAACTTTAAAGACAGAAAACTAAAGGAAAAAGAAGTCTTAAGGGATAAACAACAAAGTAATGTAGAAACTATTGAAGATAATAATATTAAATACAAAGAAAATAACGATGATTTCTCAGAAGAAAATTTCAAAGAAGCAAAAATAAATGAGTACAAGACTAAACAAGTTGACTTTTCAGAACTCGATGAAACATTTAAGAAAGAATATAGTAATTATAATTATCCGTCCATAGACCTTCTATTAGATAATGAAAAGGCTCATAAGGTTGATAATTCTGATATCAAACAAAAAGCAAAACTTATAGAAGAAACCCTAAAATCTTTTGGGATAGGTGGAAGGGTTGTTCAAATTAATGTTGGACCAACAGTAACTTGTTTTGAATTAAAACCTGCTAGAGGAATAAAGGTTTCTAGAATTTTAAATCTAGCTGATGATTTATCTTTAGCTCTTGCTACTAGTGAAATTAGGATAGAAGCACCAATTCCAGGCAAATCCCATGTGGGTATAGAAGTTTCCAATAAGAATAAGGAAATAGTTACATTTAAGGAAATGATAACTTCAGATGAATATATCAACTCCAAGTATAAGATTCCTTTTGCCATAGGAAAATCTATATCAGGAAAACCAGAAGTGACAGGTATAGAAAAAATGCCCCATCTTTTAGTATCAGGAGCTACGGGATCAGGTAAATCAGTTTGTATCAATACAATAATTATGTCAGTTCTCTATAAACATTCACCAGATGAAGTAAAACTTTTAATGATAGATCCAAAGGTAGTAGAACTTTCTATTTATAATGGAATTCCACACCTTATAATGCCGGTAATAACAGATCCAAAGAAAGCATCATCATCTTTATTTTGGGCCATCAGAGAGATGGAAAGACGTTACAAACTATTTGAGGAAACTCATGTTAGGGATATTAACTCTTATAGAGAAATGCAGGAAATAGATGATACTATTGAAAAGCTTCCATATATAATAATTATTATAGATGAGTTATCAGATCTTATGATGACAGCGGCAAGTGAAGTAGAGGATTATATTACAAGACTTGCTCAAAAATCAAGAGCTTGTGGGATACACTTAATTATTGCAACACAAAGACCCACAGTTGATGTAATAACGGGTACAATAAAAGCAAACATTCCAACAAGGATTGCATTTGCTGTTTCAAGTCAAGTAGATTCAAGAACTATACTAGATATGGCAGGAGCAGAAAAACTTCTTGGAAAAGGAGATATGCTATTTGCAGCATCAGATGCTATGAAGCCTATTAGAATTCAAGGAGCATTTGTTAGTGATGGAGAAGTCTTAAAAGTTGTAGAATCTATTAAAGAAGTAAATCAAAGTGAGTATGATGAAGACGCTATAGAAACTGTTGAAGAGAAAACTCAGGTTGTAAATAATCCTGATGAAGATGAACTTCTTCCAAATGCTATAGAAATTGTTGTAAATGAACAAACAGCCTCTGTATCACTTTTGCAAAGAAAACTTAAAATCGGTTATGCTAGAGCAGGAAGAATAGTAGATCAACTTGAACAAAGAGGTCTCATTGGAGGATATGAGGGTAGCAAACCAAGAAAAGTATTAGTAGATAGAACATATCTTGAGGGAGAGTAAAATGAACATAGCTAATAAAGTAACAACACTAAGAATGATAATGGTACCAATATTTGTAGTCCTATATTATGTTTTCGGTCAAGAATATAATATAGCAGCAATTGTATTTGCTGTTGCAGCACTAACAGATGCTGTAGATGGACATCTAGCAAGAAGTAGAAATCTTGTAACTACCTTTGGTAAATTTGCAGATCCTTTGGTAGATAAACTTTTGACTATGGCAGCTTTTGTAGTTCTTACAGGAACTGGAGTAATTCCATCTTGGGCAGTAATAATAGTTATTGCAAGAGAACTTATTATTACAGGTTTTAGAACTATAGCAGCTTCTAATAATATAACTATAGCAGCTAGTAAGGGTGGAAAATTAAAAACACTTAGTCAATGTTTTGCCATAGTATTTTTATTGGTAAATAATCTTACTTTAAATAAAATTGGTATAGTAATCTTCTATATAGCAGTAGTATTAACAATCTACTCAGGTTGGGACTATTTAGTAAAAAACAAGAACGTTTTAAATTTAGATAATATATAATTTTTTATAGACGGATTTATATAAAGAAAAAAAGGAGCAATCATGGATAAAGATAGACAAAAAGCCTTAGATCAGGCTTTTAAAAATATAGAGAAAAAATACGGTAAGGGTGCAGTAATGAAAATGGGAGAGGCACCAAAAGTTGATGTTTCTGTTATACCAACTGGGGCTATAAACTTAGACCTTGCATTAGGAGTTGGTGGATTACCAAGAGGTAGAGTTATAGAAATATTTGGACCAGAATCATCAGGTAAGACAACCCTAACACTTAATTGTATAGCAGAAGACCAAAAGCTTGGCAATACTTGTGCTTTTATAGATGCAGAACATGCCCTAGATGCCGAGTATGCTAGAAGAATAGGAGTTAATGTAGATGAATTGATTCTATCCCAACCAGATACAGGAGAACAAGCTTTAGACATAGCAGAAAGCCTTGTTAGATCAAATGCCATAGACTTAGTTGTAATAGATTCTGTTGCAGCACTTGTACCTAGAGCAGAAATTGAAGGTGAGATGGGAGATAGCCACATGGGACTTCAAGCAAGACTTATGAGCCAGGCTTTAAGAAGATTAACTGGTGTGATTTCTAAATCTAACTGTACAGTTATTTTTATCAACCAATTGAGAGAAAAAATAGGCGTAATGTTTGGTAGTCCAGAAACAACAACAGGTGGTAGAGCTCTTAAGTTCTATTCATCAGTAAGACTTGATATTAGAAGAATAAAAACAATACAAGATAAAGACCAAATGGTTGGTAATAGAACAAGAGTAAAAGTCGTGAAAAACAAAGTTGCTCCACCGTTTAAAGTAGTAGAATTTGATATTATGTATGGAACAGGAATATCAAAATCAGGAGTAATCCTAGATACAGCTGTAGACATGGATATAGTTGACAAGGCAGGATCATGGTTCTCTTATAAAGATGAAAAACTTGGTCAAGGTAGAGAAAATGTTAAAAAGTATCTAGAAGAAAATACAGATATTATGAATGAGATAGAAGCTAAAATAAGACAATCTCTAAATCCAGATTTAGGAGAAGAAAAAGAAGAAAAAGAAGACGATAATAAAGAATCATCTGAGGTTTAAATAAAAAAGAGTAG
>JBQDYR010000105.1:0-6047 GCA_052105355.1 Anaerococcus sp. | reverse complement strand
TAATAATCTCATTAATTACAATTTTTTTCTTTTTTTTCTTTAAATTTCACTTAAATAAACAATCTTTGGGTATTTATTATGTATAATAAATGAGAGGTGAAAAAATGCTAGATAAAATAGTAGTTACTTATGTTTATCATAGTTGCTATACTGTTGAAATTGGAGACTATTTTTTAATTTTTGATTACTTTAAAGGAAAACTAGATATACCTGATGACAAAAAAGTCATCTTTATAGCTAGCCATGGTCATTCAGACCACTATACATCAGAGATATTAAAAATTCCTGGAATGGAATCCTACACTTATATTTTAAGTTCAGATATAGGAAAACTTGAAACAGATGATAATATAATATATATTAAAGACAACAAACTTGGAATAGATCAACTAAAATCTTTATATAATTCTAAAAATGTCCATTTTTTAAGACCTGACCAATACAAGGATATTTCCTTTAAAGATAAAACTAAGATATCTTTAAAAACCTTTGGTTCAACAGATTTGGGAATTTCTATCCTTCTATATATTGATGGGATAAGTATTTTCCATTCTGGAGATTTAAATTTTTGGGCTTGGCCTGATAATGATGAAAAAACTATGCAAGATGAATATAACCAGTTTATGGTTGAGATAGAAAAAATAAAGAAAAATGATATTGATATCTCATTTTTCCCTGTAGACTATAGATTAAAAGAAAATTATTATAAGGGAGCGGAGATTTTTGCTAAAGAAGTCAAACCTCAAATAATGTTTCCGTTACACTCAGGTGAACATGAAGATATTAGCCAAAAATTTGCCAAAGAGCACAAAACACCAGGTACAGCTTTTAGGCCGATACTTGGGGCAAATCAAAAAATAGTAGTAGATATTAATCCACAGTAGTTGATGTATGTCTAAAACGGGAGATAATAATGGAAAAAATTGCTATATTAGTAGACTCAGGTTCAGATATAGATACCAATTTGGCTAAAGAATATGGAATATATATGATACCTTTTTATGTAAATTTGGATGGCCATTTTTACAAGGAGCAAGAAGAATTAAAAACAGATGATTTTTATAAATGGATTGTAGAAAATGAAACACTACCAAAAACTTCTATACCATCACCAGGAGAACTTTTGGAGAAATATGAGGAAATAAAAAATGATGGCTATGAAAAGGTCATAGTAATAACAATTTCTCAACATTTTTCAAGTTTTTATAATTTGTGTATGCAACTTGAATATGATGATTTAGAAATAGCTGTAATAGACTCCAAGTCTGTTGCGCTAACTATAGGACTTCTTGCTATATATGCCAAAAATTTGGTAGATCAAGGTTTAAGCTTTGAAGAAGTGGTTGCAAAAACTGAGGCTAAAAAATCAGATGCTTGGATTTACTTCACCATAGATACTTTTAAGTATATAATTGGTGGGGGAAGAGTACCAAAAGTGTTTGGAAAGATGGGAGATTTTCTATCCATAAAGCCTATAGTTACATGCTCTCCAGAAGATGGACGTTTCCATATTGTAAAAACTGTTAGGGGAGAGAAAAAAGTAGTTAAAGAATTTTATAACATAGCCAAAGAAAAACTTGAAGGACTAGATAATTATTATATGTTAATATCTAATGGGGGTTACAAGAAGGGGCAAGAAATTCTTGAAGATAAGTTAAAAGAATTTAAAGAAGCATCTAAATTGTTTTTAACATCTACAATTGCACCGACTCTAGGAGCAAATACTGGTCCAGGATTATTTGGATTTGGTTATTTGCCTTTAGATTAATATAGGTAGATTTAAATAAGAAATACTTGACTAATAAGATAGTTTAGTATAAAATATAACAGTATTAACAAAAAGAAGTACCCAACTCACCTGCCGACAAGAGTTTGTAGGTTAATAGTTTTATTCTAGGCCTAGGCCTAAAATAATAAGTATGAATAATAGAGCGGGTACTTTGTGTACTCGCTTTTTAATTTAATAGCATAACGGAGGTATTACCATAAAGGATTTAAAAATCAACGAAGAAATCAGAGACAGAAAGTTAAGAGTAATCGATCAAGCAGGAAATCAAATAGGGATTATTGACAGAAGTGAAGCCCTCGACTTAGCTTATAAGGCTAATTTGGACTTGGTTTTGATGTCACCAAACGCAAAACCACCAGTAGCAAGAATTCTTGACTATGGAAAGTTCAAATATGACGCTATGAAAAAAGCTAAGGAAAACAAAAAAAATCAAAAGAACGTCCAACTCAAAGAAACAAGATTCTCTCTTAATATTGAAGACCACGACCTTAACACCAAAGCTAATCAAGCTAGAAAATTTATTAACAATGGAGATAAGGTTAAAGTTTCATGTAGATTCAGAGGTAGGGAATTAGGACATAAAAATCTAGGATATGACCTATTAGATAAATTTATGGAATTTTTAGATGATGTGGCACAAGTTGATAAAAAACCATCTATGGAAGGAAGATCACTTGTTATGTTCATATCTAAAAAAGATGAAGAAAAGAAATAGGAGATAATTATGGCAAAAAATAAAATGAAAACAAAAAAATCTGCTGCTAAAAGATTCAAAGTGACAGGTTCAGGAAAACTTAAAAGAAACAAAGCTTATAAAGGACACTTAACAGCTAAAAAATCACCAGCTAGAAAAAGAAGATTAAGAAAATCTACTATAGTTTCTAAAGCTGATGAAAAAAGAATTAAACAATTACTAAACAACTAATTAGGAGGAAGACATGGCAAGAGTAAAAAGAGCAGTAAATGCTAAAAAAAGACATAAAAAAGTATTAAAACAAGCTAAAGGATACTTTGGTTCAAAATCTTTACTTTTCAAAACAGCTAACCAAGCTGTAATGAAATCATTAGCTTATGCATATGTTGGAAGAAAACATAGAAAAAGAGATTTCAGAAAATTATGGATAGCTAGAATCAATGCAGCAGCAAGATTAAATGGAACTACTTACTCAAAATTAATGGGTAACCTTAAAAAAGCAAACATTGATATCAATAGAAAAATGTTAGCAGAACTTGCAGTTTCATCTCCTGAAGAATTTACAAAATTAGTGGAGTTAGCTAATAAAGCAGCTTAATGATTATTACATCAGATACCAACCCCAAATATAAATATATAAAAAAACTTTCTAAAAAAAAATATAGAAATAAATATAAGGCTTTTGTAATCGAATCAAAAAAAATCGTTGAAGAAGCTAGTAATCCTGATATTACAAAAAATATTGATATTGAATTTGTTTTTGTAAATGAGGATATGAAGGATTTTCAAACAAGTCATGAGAAAATTATATTCTCAAATGACTTGTTTGAAAAAATCTCTTCTATGAAAAACCCAGAAGGAATATCTGCAGTTGTAAAAGAGCCTGTATCAAAAGATATAAGTTCAGATAAGATTCTTCTTTTGGACCATATTCAAGATCCTGGTAATCTTGGAACTATGGTAAGAAGTGCCGAAGCTTTTGGTTTTTCTGATATTATACTTTTTAATGATTGTGTAGACATACATAATGAAAAATGTTTACGTGCATCTATGGGTTCAGTATTTAGACTTAACTTTTTAAAGATAGAAAAAGAAGACTTGCTATCATTAAAAAAAGAATATGGACTAATTTCCGCTGATATGGGTGGTTTAGACTATAGGGATTTAAAAAACAAAGATAAAATTCTTCTTTGCATAGGAAATGAGGCGAATGGTATATCTAATTTTATTAGAGAGAATACTGATGAATTTGTAGCAATTCCTATGAAAGGAAAAATTGAATCACTTAATGCTGCTATTGCAGCATCGATTTTGATGAATAATTTAAGCTTATGATCCGGAAGGTACGCTTGTTATCCTATAACAGCAAGAAGTGATGATGAGAGACTTCATAGTTCTTACAAGTGGGGTTCACCGGAGAAGTTTGATATGAAACTAGTAATTGATACGGTAACGCGTTATAGTAATTAAGTGGATTGACTTTGTCAATCAAGTAAGGTGGTACCGCAGAAACTCTGTCCTTTTTAGGACAGTTTTTTTATACGAAAAATTATTGGAGGAAATAATGGAAGAAAAATTAAAAGAGCTTCTTAAACTATCAAGAGAAATGATAGAAGAGGCATCAGATCTAGAAACTCTTGATCAAGTAAGGGTTAAAATTTTAGGTAAAAAAGGTGAGTTAACTCTTATTAAAAGAAATATAGCAAAACTACCTAAAGAAGAAAAGCCATTAGTTGGAAAGCTTATTAACCAATACAGCAAGGAAATAGAAAAACTATTAGCTGAAAAGATAGAAGAAGTTAATGCAAGTCTTTTAGAAGAAAAAATAAAAAATGAGAAAATAGATGTTACTGCAAGGTTTGATATCCACGACCAAGGTCACTTGGCAGTTATCAACCAAACCATGGAAGAGCTTGAATCTATTTTTCAAAATATGGGATTTGATGTAGTAGAAGGACCAGAAATTGATAGTGTCAAAAATGTTTTTGATTCTTTGAACTCACCTAAAGATCACCCATCAAGGTCTCTCTCAGATACATTCTATATATCAGATAATGTGGTTTTACGTCCTCATACTTCATCCATGCAAATTAGAGTTATGGAAGAAGGAAACTTACCTATAAAAATGGTTTCTGCAGGAAGAGTATTTAGATATGATGAAGTTGACAATACCCACTCTCCAATGTTCCATCAATTAGAGTGTTTAGTAATTGATGAGAAAGTTTCTATGGCAAACTTGAAAGATACTCTAGAAACTTTCATAAAAGAAATGTTTGGTGATGACATACAAATGCGTTATCGCCCTCACCATTTTCCATTTACTGAACCTTCCCTAGAAGTTGATGTTACTTGCCCAATTTGTGGAGGTAAAGGATGTGACGCATGTGGTAATACAGGCTGGTCTATGGAACTTTTGGGAGGCGGAATGGTACATCCAAAAGTATTAGAAAATTGTGGAATTGATAGTGAGAAATATACAGGTTTTGCCTTTGGTCTTGGAGTTGATAGGATTGCCATGGTTAAATATGGACTAGATGATATAAGACTCCTATATGATAATGACAAAAGATTTATTGAACAATTCTAGGAGGAAAAATGTTAGTACCTTTAATTTGGCAAGATAATTATGTTAAGACAGATGAAACTTTGAAAACAATAACAGATAGACTTTCAGAAACAGGATCTCACGTTGAGGGAGTTTCTTTCTATACTTCTGATATGGAAAAAATAGTAGTAGGGAGGATAAATTCTTCAGAAAAACATCCTGGAGCTGATAAACTTTTGGTTCTAAAAATAGATGTTGGTGAAAAAGAAGATGTTACCATTATTACAGCAGCAAAAAATGTTAGCCTAGGAGATTATCTTATAGTAATAAAATCAGGAGCTGTTTTGGATAATGGAACAAGAATAGATGATCACGATTTCTTTGGAATAAATTCTCAAGGAATGCTACTTGCATATTCAGAGATGAATTATCCAGACTCTGTAATTCCAAAAGACTTAAAAGATGGAGTTATAATACTAGAAGGTGAATTTCAAGTAGGAACACCTGCAAGTGAAGTTCTTGCTTCCAATACTCCAGTTATAGAATATGAAATCACTCCAAACAGACCAGATTGTCTTTCTATAATTGGTATGGCAAGAGAGACTGCAGCATCTTTTGGTAAAAAAGTTATATACCCTACTACAGAATATAAGGATATAGATGAAGACTTAATGTCTTATACCAATGGTGTTGAAGTAGAATCAGATGACTGTAAGAGATTTACTGCAAGAGTTATAAAAGACGTAGAAGTAAAAGAATCTCCACAATGGTTACAAAACTATCTTATACTTGCTGGTATGAGACCTATAAATAATATAGTAGATATAACAAACTTTGTTATGCTTGAGACAGGACAACCAATCCATGCCTATGATTTAGATAAATTAAATGATAAGAAAATCATAGTAAGAAATGCTAAACAAGGAGAAAAGATCACCACTCTTGATGGAGAAGAAAGAGAACTTGATGATAAAATGCTTGTAATAGCAGATGGAAAAGAGGCCATAGGTCTTGCTGGT
>JBQDYR010000104.1:0-6218 GCA_052105355.1 Anaerococcus sp. | reverse complement strand
GGTATTTATAGCAACTTCTATTGTGGTATTATCTATAAATTTTCTTATATATAAAGATGAGTTTTATTTATTCTTTAAATCTATGGGTAAGCTTATAAAAAGAAGATAAAATTACAAAAATAATTTTAAAAGTTAAGTTTAATTTCTAAAGTTATTGCTACAATAATTGATAAGTTTATCTATTATAATATTACAATTTTAATTTAATAAGGGTGTTTAATATGCATACAATCCTCATTGATCACAATGAGGATTGAGTTTATTATTTCTTTAAATTATTCGTAGAATCTATTTGATTTTTTTCTAAGTTTTGAGGTGATATAATTGTTTTCAACTTATACAAAGAAAGTTTTTAAATTTACAGGGGATTTTATCCTATTTTTTATATTGGTAGCCTTGGTATTGGCTACTAGTTTCCCTATGCAGTTTTATGCTTATGAGATTAGTGAAACCTTTGATAAAAGAATATGGATAATAATTTATGGATTAATGGTTGTAGGAATTTGGTTTTTCGTAGAAAGAATAGATGCAAATAGGATTAAGACCTCTGGAGAATGGTTTGAAGAGAGAAAACCTATAGATAGAAGATGGATTTTTATGTTCATTATCTTTGAAATAGTGATGTGGGCTTATGTTATATTAGAAGGAATTTTAGCAGAACATTTAGGGCTTGGAGAGGCCTTAAATCAAGCTGCTATAGAAAATGAGCTTATGAATTTTCCTATAAAACCCTGGCTCTATCTACATATGATATTAGTTGCTCCAATTTTGGAGGAGCTTGTTTTTAGGAAGGCTTTTATGGATCTTTTCTTCCAAAAAGATAGTTTTATTTGCAATATTTTTGCTATATTTCTTTCTGGTATGATCTTCGGTTTTCTTCATGAGCGTAGATTAAGTTGGTATTTTGTATTTTATTCTATGTCTGGTGTGATTTTAGGCTTTGTTTATAGGTATTCTAGGGATATTAGACTTCCCATGGGTGTGCATGTGGTTAATAATTTGGTTTCTGTTTTATTATCTATATTTATATAAGATATCTAAAAAAATTGTCTTGTTAGATCCTAGTTAATAAATTAATAATTCGTGAGATATTTGATAATCGAGGGATAATTTTATCACCTCGTTTTTTTGTACAAATTTATTGAAAGTCATTTATAAGCTTATGGTTGTGAAATATATATCTATACATAACCTATAACTTATATTGAGAATAAAAAAAGTGTAATTTTACAATTGGTAAGCCTTATCCTATATTAAGTATAAGACGAGTTATATATAAAAAGAGGAGATTTTATGACTGATTATAGATTAGAAATAGATAGTATAGGAGAGATCAAAGTAGATAAAGATGCCTATTATGGCGCAAATTCATTAAGAGCTAAGGAGAATTTTAAAATCACTGGATACCCAACTGATGGAAAATTTCGTGATGCTATAGTTGAAGTTAAGAAAGCTTGTGCTATAGAAAATGATAAGGTGGGACTTATATCTGACGATAAAATGAATGCCATAGTAAATGCTTGTGATGAAATGCTTGGTGGAAAATATATAGAAAATATCATTGTAGATTCTATCCAAGGTGGTGCAGGCACTTCATTTAATATGAATGTCAACGAAGTTATAGCAAATATAGCTAATGTAGCTTTGGGAGGAAAATTAGGTGTTTATGATTTAGTTCATCCGAACGATGATGTTAATAAGGGACAATCTACTAATGATGTTATTCCAACAGCTGGAAAAATTGCACTTATTAGATATTTTCAAGAATTAAAGGAAGAAACTAGAGAACTTATTGGTGCTTTTGAGAAGAAGGCAGAAGAGTTTGAAGATGTAATAAAAGTAGGCCGTACTCAGCTTCAAGATGCTATTCCTATAAGTCTTGGTCAAGAATTTATGGCTTATGCTCACGTTATAGGAAGAGATTTGAGTAGATTTGATCATGCTATAGAAACACTTTCTTATGTAAATCTTGGAGGAACTGCTATAGGTACAGGTCTAAATGCTGATGTTACTTATGTAAATGAAATAGTTGGTGTTTTATCCGAAGTTACAGGTTTAAAATTAGAACAAAGCCCTGATTTAATAGATGGAACTCAAAATTTAGATGGATTTTTATTTTCTTCAAGCATTCTAAAAACTTTTGCAGCAAACTTATCAAAAATTTCAAATGACTTAAGACTTATGTCTTCTGGACCACAATCTTCAGTTGGTGATATAAAGCTTCCACCAAGACAAGCAGGATCTTCTATAATGCCAGGCAAGGTAAACCCTGTTATACCAGAAGTTGTAAATCAAGTAGCTTTTTCTGTTATAGGAAATGATATGACAATTTCTATGGCGGTCGAAGCTGGACAATTAGAACTTAATGCTTTTGAGCCAATTATCTTTTATAAAATGTTTGAATCACTTAAAACATTAAAGGCTGCTATCAATACTCTAAGAGTTAATTGTATAGAAGGAATAGAAGTAGATAGAAAAAAAGTCCAAAAGGATGTTGAGGAAAATATAGGTCTAGTTACAGCATTAGCTCCACACATTGGTTATCAAACGTGCTCTTATATAGCTCATGAGGCTCAAAAAACTGGAAAAACTGTAAGACAAATTGTATTGGATAAGCAAATATTAGCAGAAGATGAGGTAAGTAGAATATTAAACTTCAAAGAAATGACTAGACCAGGAATTATTGATGAGGAAAATTTAATTTAGAATTTACAGTTTATAGTAATCTACCTTTTATAAAAGATGATTTATAACTTTTATACTTATAATTAGCTTTCTAAAATTATAAAAGTTTTATTTATAATATGTTAAAATTAATTAGAGATAGACTAAAAAAGCTTTACCAAGATGAAAATAAAGTTTTATTTGCTAAAAAAACTATTAAAAATAATATTATAAAAAGTCTATTATATAGAATAGTTGTTAGATAAAATTAGTAAATAATACTATTTCCAAAGCTTTAAATTTAAGAAAGCTAGGAGGACTAGATGTCCAATACTGATTACGAATATATAAATGCAATACTAGAAAGTGGTTCAATAACAGAAGCTTCAAAAAGACTATTCATATCACAATCTGCCTTAAGCCAGTATATAAAGAGGATAGAAGTAAAACTAGGAATAGAAATATTTGATAGAAAATTTTCACCTTTAAGGCTAACTGAAGCTGGTCAAATTTATTATGAATCTCTAGGAGATATTATGGCTATTGAAGAAGATGCTATAAATCAAATAGAGGATTTAAATAATTTAAAAAGAGGGGAAATAGTCATAGGTTCAACGGATTATCTTACTTATTGTCTTTTAGCCAAAGTTTTAAAAGACTTTAATCAAGAATATCCAGGTATATCTATAAGGATTTTGGAAGGAAAAACAAGTGATTTAAACATTGCAGCTATAGAAGGGGATTGTGACTTTGCTCTTTCATATTCTGGTATAAATAAGCCAGAACTTGCTAATATTGAACTTTACCAAGAAGAAGTATATGTTGCCTTAAATCATAAGGATGAAGTAATAAAAAACCTCAATATTTCTTATCCACAAGAAGATATACCATCTATAGATGCCAAGCTATTGAAAAATAAAAAGATAATTGGATCAAAAAAGGGTCAAAACTTGCGATCTATCTTTTTTCAGTTAAATAAATATACTGATAATACTTTAAATACAATTTTAGAAATTGATTCTATGGCTCTAGCTATGAAATTTGTAGCAGAAGGTTTTGGTATATCTATAGTTCCATCAGGGATGGCAAAAGATAATAAAAATGAAGAGTGTGTTTTTGTAAAAACTATTCCAAAACTTAATAAAAGAACCATTATGATTCACTATAATTCTACAAGAAGATTAAAAAAACCAGCTAAAATATTGATAGATATGTTAAAAAAATATGTAGATGAGAATTTTTAAAAAAGGAGATTTGATGAATTATAGACAAGAAAAAGATTCATTGGGTATAGTAAATGTTCCTGAAGATGCACTTTGGGGAGCCCAAACCCAAAGATCTTTTGAAAACTTTCCCCAAGGTGTGGAACTTATGCCACATTCACAAATTATGGCTCATGTACTTTTAAAAAAGGCGTGTGCACTTGCAAACTTTAAAGTTGGTAAGCTTGATGAGAAAAGAAAAGATTTAATAGTAATAGCTTGTGATGAGATTCTTGATCAGAAACACAATAAAGAATTCCCATTAACAGTATGGCAAACAGGATCAGGTACTCAATCCAATATGAACACCAACGAGGTAATTACTCATATAGCAAATAAGAATGCAGGAGAAAAACTTATTCACCCCAACGACCATGTAAATATGAGCCAATCATCAAATGACACATTTCCAACTTCTATGCATATAAGTACTTTGAAGAATTTAAAAGAGAAATTGTATCCAGCGATAGAAAAAATTATAAATCAATTAAAAAAGCTTGAAGAAGAAAATAAAGAAATAATAAAAACAGGAAGAACTCACTTGCAAGATGCAACACCTCTTACTTTAGGTCAAGAAATTTCTGGTTGGAAAGTAATGGTTGAAAGAGACTACTCTATGATAAAAGAGGCTGAAAGTCACTTACACAAACTTGCCATAGGTGGTACTGCTGTAGGTACAGGTATAAATACGCCAGATGGCTTTGGAGATTTGGTAGCAGAAGAATTAAAAAAGTTAACAGGAATAGAATTTACTTCTGACGAAAACAAATTCTATCAGTTAGCATCAAAATCTGCTATAGTTATTGTTCATTCAGCAATCAAAACATTAGCAACAGATCTATATAAAATTGCATCAGATATAAGATTTTTATCTTGTGGTCCAAGATGTGGTATAAGTGAGCTAACTATTCCATCAAATGAACCTGGTTCATCAATTATGCCAGGTAAGGTAAATCCAACCCAAGTAGAATCAATGACTATGGTTAGTATTCAAGTAATGGCAAATGATTTTGCAATTTCTATGGCTAATACGCAAGGTCAGATGCAATTAAATGTCTACATGCCCTTGATGATTTATAATATGGATCAATCTATAAATTTATTATCAAAATCTATAGTTTGTTTTACAGAAAATCTTTTGAATGGACTGGTTGCTAATAAGAAAAATATAGATATAAATTTAAATAATTCATTGATGCTTGTTACAAGCCTATCTCCACATATTGGTTATGATAAGGCCTCTGAAATAGCTAAAAATGCCTATAAGAAAAATTTAACTTTGAAAGAATCAACACTTGAACTAGGATATTTAACTGAAAAAGATTTTAATAGATATATGAATCCAGAAGAAATGGTATAGGAGAAAAAAATGGATAACATTAATCAAAGAGCTATAGAATTACATGAAAAGTTACAAGGAAAAATATCTACTGAATTAAAAGCACCTTTGGAGAATAAAGATGATTTATCTCTACTTTACTCTCCAGGAGTAGCAGAGCCATGTAGAAAAATATCAGAAAATGTAGAAGACGTATATAAATACACTGGAAAAGTAAACACCATAGCTGTAATTTCAAATGGAACAGCAGTATTGGGACTTGGAGATATTGGACCTGAAGCAGCTTTACCAGTTATGGAAGGAAAATGCTGTTTATTTAAACAATTTGGTGGAGTAAATGCAATACCTTTAGTAATCAATACAAAAGATGTAGATGAAGTAGTAAATTTTGCAAAATTAGTATCACCAGGATTAGGAGGTATAAACTTAGAAGATATCAAAGCTCCAGAATGTATAGAAATAGAAAGAAGATTAAAAGAAGAGCTAGATATTCCTGTATTCCATGATGACCAACACGGTACAGCTATAGTCACAATAGCAGCTTTAATTAATTCACTTAAACTTGTGGGCAAAAAGGCAGAAGAATGTAACGTTGTTATATCAGGAGCAGGAGCTGCAGGATCATCTATTATTCGAATGCTTTTAGATCTTGGTATTAATAATATTTATGCCTTCAATTCAAAAGGTGTAATAAATAGAAATCATAAAGATGAGTATACAAATGAACTTTACAAGGAACTTTCTGAAATAACCAACAATGATGGTGAAGACATATCCTTAGAAGATGCAATGAAAAAGTCAGATATATTTGTAGGCGTTTCTGTACCAAATAAAATAACAAAAGAAATGGTTAAATCAATGAGAAGAGATCCTATAATCTTTGCCATGGCTAATCCAAATCCAGAAATCCCACATGAAGATGCTAAACAAGCAGGCGCAAAAGTAGTAGGAAC
>JBQDYR010000103.1:0-6280 GCA_052105355.1 Anaerococcus sp. | reverse complement strand
GTAAAAAGTGTCCTACTCCAATACCTACTGCCATACAAAGTAAAACCCATACAGTTAAATATCTATTAAAAAAAGATATATCTTTATTATTACTTGTTTTCAAACTAATTAACCTCCACCAATCTTTCTTTTTTATAGACTAAGAAAAGATAGCCTATTTTTTTATTTAAAATCTATTTTGATTCTAATATTTTTTTTATATCATTTTTTGTTAAAACTTTTCCAGTAGATAATACTTTACCGTTTTGTACAAGTGCTGGTGTAGACATTACACCATATAGGGCAATCTCTTTAAAATCAGTTACGTGTTCAATCTCTTCTTTTAATCCTAGCTCTTCCATAGCTTCTTTAGTATTTTTTTCTAATTGTATACATTTAGAACATCCTGATCCCAATATTTTTATTCCATTTTTTGTTTTATCTGTATTTGTGTTTTTGTTAATTTTTTCTTTTTCATTAACATTGTCATTCTTATTATTTTTTTTCTTAAATAAACTCATTTTTTTCTCCTTTTAAATTAAAAATTGTTCAAGAAAATTAAATCCATAACCTACTAGTATAATTCCTATAGTACAAATCACTATAAAAATCCCAACTAATTTAGGCTTTACAGCCTTTCTTAGCATAATAAGTGATGGTAGACTTAAAGTTGTAACTCCCATCATAAATGATAGAACTGTACCTAATTGTGCACCTTTTATTAGCAAGGCCTCAGCTATAGGAATTGCTCCAAAAATATCTGCATACATAGGTATTCCTACAATTGTTGCCAATACTACTCCAAAAGGATTTTTGCTTCCTAGCAAGCTAACTATTAAATCACTTGGTATCCAGTTGTGAATAATAGCACCTATTCCTACTCCTACTAATACATATGGAAATACTTTTTTAGCTGTTTCTACAACTTGACTCCATGCATACTTTAATCTATCTTTTCGGGTTAATTTCTCTGGTTCAATATCAATGTTACCAGCTTCTCGTATAAAGTCTTCAACTTCTCCTTCCAATCTCATTTTTTCAATAATACTTCCACCAATAACTGCTATTACTAAACCTAAAATTACGTATACAATGGCTACCTTCCAGCCAAATATACTCATTAAAAGCACTAAACTACCTAAGTCTACCATTGGTGAAGAGATCAAAAATGAAAAAGTTACACCAAGCGGAAGACCTGCACCTGTAAATCCAATAAATAGAGGTATGGATGAGCAGGAGCAAAAAGGTGTTACTGTTCCTAATAAAGCTGCTACTAGATTTGCACCTAAACCATGATATCTACCTAAAATTTTTTTACTCTTTTCAGGCGGAAAATAGCTTTGAATATATGAAATAATCATAATAAGTACACCTAAAAGAATCATAATTTTAATACAATCATAAATGAAAAATTGAAGACTTCCACCTAATCTTGTATCCAAATTTAGTCCTATTGATTCTAGTAAATTACCTATTGAAGTATTTAGCCATTTCATACCTAAAATTTCATCTTGAATTAATGTCCACAAAATATATTACTCCTTATATAGATATATATCTATGTTTAATTGATAAAGAAAATCGTCTTTATGACGATTACTCTTTAACTTAAGATCTTATGAAATATATTCATGGCTACTAGAGACCAAACAATTTATAAACTCTTTGTACTCATTAATAGTTTCATAATTTAAAGTATAATGAGTCCACTTACCATCTTTTTTAGAATAAATTAAATCGCATTCCGACAATACTTGCATATGATGTGAAAGAGTTGGTTGAGTTATATTGAATTCTTCTAATATTTGACAAGCGCATAGCTCTTCTCTTGCCAACATTTTAATTATTTGTAAGCGATTATAATCTCCCAACGCCTTACATATTTTTGAAACTTTCATCATATCCATAAGATCACCTCACATAGATTGTTATCTATATAATAAAATATAAATAGATATTTGTCAAAATTTAATACTTAAATATCAGTCACATATAATATTAATATATATTTACTATAAAAAGTACTTAGCCAACTCAAATCATATTAATTATTTCTTAATTTTCTCTAACCCAAGAGAATACATACTCTATATTTTCTGGTAATTCTAATTCTCGTTGATCTATTATCTGGAATTTACCATTAATATTTTTTTCTTTTACTGCATAATCAAAGTGAGCTGCTGCTATACCCATATCTACTCTTTGAATGTCGTATGAAAAAGAATCACTATATCCTGGTTCTTTATACTCGTAAAAGTCACATTGGTTATCTTTTACTACAATTCTCCAAGGTTGTTTATTTGAAGCTGATGGTCCTAAACGTACCATTTCTAAAGCAAACTCTAAATCCTTATCTTCTAAACTAGTAATTGGAGTTTCAAAATTATCTTTATAGAATAATTTATTCCAATCCTTACGTTTATCAGCTGAAATCATCTTTCTCATTACAACTTCTTTAGCATGTTTTTTCTCTGCAGGATATCCATAAGGAGTTATAATTGGAAATATCTCATCATCTTTTATATTCATTGCTTTTGCAAATCCCTTACGGTTAAAAGTTCCACCTAACCAGCAAGTTCCTATATTAATATTTGCTAAATAAAGAATTAATGTTTCTAGTTCATATCCTAAAGCTTCTAGAGAAAATGGTTCTAACTTTATTGTTGCTCCAATATATTGTTTGGCTCCCTTAATAACTCCATAGGTTCCAAGTTTCTTTTCACCATTCATATCTTCAGTATCTAGATAATGAAGATTAATTTTTTTACCAAATGGGTTATCTAATGATTCTATAAAAGATTCTATAGAATTTTTTACTTCTTTTTCTATCTCTTGCTCACTATAATTTCTTACACTATATCTTTTTTTTACTGCTGTTTCTATTGGAAAGTTAATATTCATATATTTCTCCTATATCTAATTATATTATATGCTTTTCTATTTTTTATATTTTTCTAGGACTTTTTTTGCGAATAATTTTGCATCTTTTAAGTCTTCTTGATTTGGGTGATCACGGTGTATCATAGTAAATTTACCGCGACAATGAAATTCTTCATCGGAAATTGGAATATTTCTTTCTTCCAATAATTTTTTTACTTGTTTATAAGTTGATTCTAAAAATGCAGCAGTACTAAAATTAACAACTACATTTATATCTTTTTTTAAAGTTGATATAAAATCTTTCACTTCATCTGCAACTCCTGCTGCATAAACAGAACTTCCCAAAAATAAAATATCTGTATCTGAAGGAACTGGTTTAGTTAAATCAAACGCTTCAACGTTTAATTGTTCAGCAATTGCATCGGCAATTTTTTTTGTATTTCCTGTTTTAGAATAATATCTTATAGCTATATTCATTTACTTATTCTCTCTTTCTATATTTCTTTTATTATTTCAATATGTTATAATTATACCCCTATATTACACTTATAGTAAGTACTATCATTAATGATAGTATATATCGATAATTTATTATTCATTAGGAGATGGTATAATTGAACAAAAAATACGCAACAGAATGCAAATCATGTGAAATTAATTGTGATGAAAAAAAAGAGCTATGTTCATATTGTTTAGCTCAAAAAATAATAAGAGGAAAATGGAAGATGCTAATTATTTGGCACTTAAAAGATGGAAGTATTAGATTCAACGAATTAAATCGATTGATACCGACAACCCCCACTACCCTATCAAGACAGCTAAAAGAATTAGAAAATGACGGAGTAATAGAAAGAATTTCATATAATGAAGTTCCTCCTAGAGTTGAGTATATGTTGTCTCCAATAGGTGAAGAATTTAAAAAAGTTATGGATAGCATTAAACAATGGGGAGATTTTTATATTACCAAATTATAACTCAAGAGTTTCTCTTTATAATTAACGCTAATAATAGTAATCATATTTTTTAGTTTTACTTATAATATATTCTATATATATTTAATAAAATTAATTAATTTTATTAATTTAAGACATATTTATAATAATATAACATAAATAATATAGCTAAAATATTTTGACTTCAACCTATGTTTAAGTTAAAATTACTTATATAAAAAACTAATTTTCGAAAGGAGTTTTAAATGCATAATAAGGAATTTAAATCAATGGTTGTTACAGAAACTAAAGATAAAGAATATAAAAGAGAAATTAAAAATAAATCAATAAGTGATTTACCGAAAGGTGATGTACTTATAAATGTAAAATATTCTTCATTAAATTACAAGGATGCGCTATCTTCAATAGGTAATAAAGGAGTTACAAGAAAATATCCTCATACTCCAGGCATAGATGCTGCGGGAATAATTGCTGAGAGTGAGAACGATAGATTTAAAGTAGGAGAAAAAGTATTTGTTACAGGTTATGATTTAGGGATGAATACATCAGGAGGATATCAAGAATATATTAGAGTACCTAGTGAATGGGTTGTAAAACTTCCTGAGAATTTATCTTTAAAAGAAAGTATGATATATGGTACTGCTGGCTTTACTGCTGCTCTTTCAGTATATAAATTGATTAAATCAGGTGTGAAACCAGAAGATGGAAATGTATTAGTCACAGGAGCTACTGGTGGAGTTGGAAGTACTGCAATTTCAATCTTAAGTAAATTAACCTATAATGTGACTGCTGCTACAGGAAAATTAGACGAAAAAGAGATACTATTAAAGCTAGGAGCCAAAGATATTATAGATAGAAGAAATTTAGATGATCACTCTGGAAAAGCTCTTTTAAAGGAACAATGGTCTGGTGTGATAGATATAGTTGGTGGTAATATGTTATCTACAGCTATCAAATCAGTTAAATACGGTGGAAGTGTAACATGTTGTGGTAATGTTTTATCTGGAGAACTTTCAACATCTATTTATCCATTTATTTTAAGAGGAGTATCACTACTTGGAATTGATTCAGTTGAGTGTGATATGGATACTAGAATTAAGATTTGGGAAAACTTAGCTAATGATTGGAAGATTGATAATCTAACTGATAATGTAGAAGAAGTTGCTCTAGAAGATTTAAATAATAAAATAGACTTAATGCTAGAAGGTAATCATACTGGTAGAACAATAGTTAATCTTAGAATGTAGATTGATATTATATATCTAATATTAAGATATTTTTCCGATAAAAAAATAACCAATACCTTAATCAACATAGGTATTGTAAGATTTACTTATATTACTAGGTAAAATAAGCCTTATAAGTTTAAAATTTAAAATAAGAGCTAATCCCTAATATGCAAGGATAACTCTTATTTTAATTAGACTTTTCTTTATATCTATATGTTTTAATTTGAAATAAGTCATATTATTTAAATCAAGAAAATGCAGAGCCAAGAACCATTCCAAAGTAACTTCTCCACCTATATTTAAGAATAATCTGTAAAAATTCATCTAATTTCTCTGATTTATTATCATAACATTCATTTTTGATAAAAGGATAAAGTCGAAATGATACGTAGTTTATATTAGTTTTGTTATTAAGTAAATCTTTATACTCTTTTAAAATTTCTTTTTTTGTTTTTTCAGATAAATGTAAATCTTTATCATTATAAATATTTTTTAACTTATTTAAAAAAATTCTTTTTTTATCTTCTTTTTTCATTTATTATAAAGACCTCCTATGTAAGATTTAATAATACATGTTTATAATGAAACTATTTCTTATATGCATTTTAAGACTGTTTGTAAATCATTTTTTTACTGGATCTGCCCAAGATGATATTGCTAGTGCTAATATAAAGCAACTTATTAGTCCTATTTTAGCAATCCATTCACCTATAAACAGTTTACCATTCCATTCTCCTACAACTTTTGAAAAAATGAAAAATCCAGTTAAATAAACTTGCAATATATTAAAAAACATTCTTTCTCTTAGTATAGTTTCCTTCCAGTCATAATCTTCATACTTAATTCCTATTCTATTATGATGCCTATGATAAAATTTTCGTAAATTCTTTTCATCAGTAGGAATCAAACTAAAGTAAATATAAAGAAATATAAATGTTCCTATTACTGTACAATATAATTTATCTATAAATAGCATTTTATTCCTCTCTCCTCTTTTAAAAATATCTACCCACAGAATAATATAAATAACATAGTATTCAAGTCTTTATTTTAAATAAATATTATTACAAAATACTTATCGTAAAACTTATAAAGTAATAGTAAAAAATTCTTAGTTATTGTTTACTAAAGTACTCTAAACAATTACAATAATAAAAATAATATAAAAAAAGAAAAAACTACCAGCTAATTTGGTAGTTTTTATTTAATCTAAATTTTATAACATTAATAATTATTTAA
>JBQDYR010000102.1:2789-6332 GCA_052105355.1 Anaerococcus sp. | reverse complement strand
TTATAATGTAAATATTGATATAGTAAGCCTTAAAGATAACTTTGATCCAAATAAGTATGATTTTGTATTTTTTGGGGGAGGCCAAGACTACGAACAATCTATAGTTGAAAAGGATTTGGAAACAAAAAAAGATAAGCTTAAAAAATATATAGAAGCTGGTGGTTTGATGTTAGCTATATGTGGAGGCTATCAACTTTTAGGAGAATATTACTATGATGCCTATAATAAGAAAATACAAGGACTTGGAATATTCTCTTACCATACAGAAAATCAAAAAGGTAAAACAAGATTTATTGGAGATATAAAGATTAAAGATTATAGATCTGGTGAGATCTATGAGGGATTTGAAAATCATGGGGGAATGACATACTTAAAAGGTGATTTAGAGCCTTTTGGAATAGTTGTATCAGGAAATGGTAATAATGGTGAGGATAAGACAGAAGGATTTAGGTATAAAAATACATTTGGATCCTATTTGCATGGTCCATTACTGCCTAGAAATGAAAATCTTTGTGAAATATTTTTAAATATAATAGAACATAACTATAGAAATAAAAAATAAAGCTTTAACCACTTTAACTAGCTATTGAAAATGCTTTAGTTAACTGTTATAATAAATTTATAAATAGTAAGTAAGAAGGAGATGCAATGAAGAAAGATATTGAAATTGCCAGAGAATCAGATATTGTAGAGATTGATAAAATAGCTAGTGACTTATCAATCGATAAATATGAAAAATATGGAAATTATAAGGCTAAAATTGATTTATCTTATGCAAATAAAAAGAAGGATAATTCAAAATTAATCTTAGTAACTGCTATAAATCCAACGCCTTTCGGTGAAGGAAAAACTACCATGAATATAGGACTTTCAATGGCTCTTAATAGAATTGGTAAAAAATCTGTGTCAGTTTTAAGAGAACCTTCTTTGGGACCATCATTTGGATTAAAGGGTGGAGCTTGTGGGGGAGGATATTCACAAGTTATTCCTATGGAAGATATTAATCTACACTTTACAGGAGACTTTCACGCTATAACTACAGCTGTAAATCTTGTAGCTGCTATGCTTGATAATCATATTTATCAGGGGAATGAAAAAAATATTGATCCAAGTAATATTTTATGGAAAAGATGTGTAGATTTAAATGATAGAGCATTAAGAGAAGTTGTAGTTGGTTTAGGTAAAAAAACTAATGGTGTAACAAGACAAGATGGATTTGATATTACTGTAGCAACTGAAATGATGGCGGTATTTACCTTAGCAAATAGCTTAGAAGACTTTAGACAAAGAGTATCTAGGATGATTGTAGCTTATGATTATGATAATAATCCTGTTACAGTAGAAGATATTAAAGCTACAGGTTCAGTTGTTGTAATAATGAAAGAGGCTTTAAAAGCTAATCTTGTCCAAACACTTGAAAATACACCTGCAATAATTCACGGTGGACCATTTGCAAATATTGCACATGGTTGTAACTCAATAATAGCTACTAAAACAGCACTTGGTATCTCTGATTATGTAGTAACAGAAGCAGGATTTGGTGCTGATCTTGGCGCGGAAAAATTTTATGATATTAAATGTAGAAAAGCCAATCTTAAACCAGATGCAACAGTAGTAGTAGTTTCTGTGAGAGCTTTAAAGTATCATGGTGGTCAAGATATGACTTCAATTACTGAAGAAAACTTAAACACTTTAGAAGAAGGATTCCATAATTTAGAAGTTCATATAGAGAACCTAAGAAAATATGGTAAGAATTTAGTTGTAGCAATCAATAAATTTGATACAGATACAAAAGCTGAAATACAAATGATTAAAGATCTTTCTCAAAAGTTAGGTGTTAAAGCAATAGAAACTGAGGTGTTTAGAAATGGATCTAAAGGCGCTGTTGAACTTGCTAATGAGGTAGTTAAATTAAGTGAAAATAATAATGAATTTAAATATCTATATCAAGATAACCTATCAATAAAAGATAAGATTTCTACAATTGCAAAAGAGATATATAGGGCAGAAGGAGTAGAATATTCTTTGAAAGCTAGTAAAGAAATTGAAAAAATTGAAAATCTTAACTATTCAAATCTACCTATTTGTGTAGCAAAGACTCAATATTCTTTATCAGATGATCCAAAAAATTTAAACCCAAAAGAACCTTATAAAATTACTATAAATGATATAAGACTAAATGCAGGTGCAGGATTTATAGTGGCTATAACAAAGAACGTTATGACTATGCCTGGATTACCAAAAAAACCAGCAGCTTATAGTATAGATATAGATGAGAATGAAAATATAGTTGGACTATTTTAGGAGATAATATGACAGAATCAAAATTAAGAAGTAAAGAAACTGATGAGCTTTTCCAAGCTATACTAATGTTAAAAGACATTGATGAATGTTACAAGTTTTTTGAAGATGTATGTACTGCAAGAGAATTACAATCAATTTCTCAAAGGCTTCAAGTTGCTAAACTATTAAAAATTAGAAAAACATATAGCGAAATCGAACAACAAACTGGTGCATCAACTGCTACCATATCGAGAGTAAATAGATCTTTACATTATGGAACAGATGGATATGATATAGTTTTGGATGCTTTAATAGAACAAGATCTTAAAAAAAGTAAAAATTAAGTAATAAGCGTAGAGTGTAAATTCTACGCTCTTGTTTTTGTGATATAATAAATAAGATTGAGAAAGGACGTGTTATGGACTTATCAAACTTAAATAAAAAACAAAAAGAGGCAGTTTTACACAATAAAGGACCACTCTTAGTACTTGCTGGTGCAGGAAGTGGAAAGACAAGGGTCTTAACTACAAGTATAGCCCATAAAATAACTGATCAAAGGATCGATGCTAGAAATATTTTGGCTATTACTTTTACTAACAAAGCTGCAAACGAAATGAAAGAAAGAGTATCTTCAATACTAAATCAGGATGTTAGTCATCTATGGATAGGAACATTTCATTCAATTTGTGCAAGAATTTTAAGAATGAACATAGATAAGATAGGATATGATAGAAATTTTACTATTTACGATACTGGTGACCAAAAAACTCTTATAAAAGAAATAATAAAAGAGTTAAACTACAAGGATGATATTAATCCTAGGGAAGCTATAAACATTATTAGTTATTGTAAAAATAAGTCTATCAGCCCTGAAGAGTTTGCAAATCTTAATACTTTTTATAGTAAACAAGAAGAGTACTATAATATTTATAAAAAATATGAAGAAAAGAAATTTAAGTATAATGCCTTAGATTTTGATGATTTAATTGATAAAGTTTTAGTACTTTTTGAAAAAAATTCTGAAACATTGAAATACTACCAAGAAAAATTTGAATATATATATGTAGATGAGTATCAAGATACCAATAATAGCCAATACCAACTAATTAAATATTTAGCTAAGGTACACAATAATGTTGTTGTAGTAGGAGATGCTGATCAATCTATATATAGTTTTAGGGGAGCTAATATAAATAATATCTTAGATTTTGAAAAAGATTTTAAAGATGCAAAAATTATAAAGCTTGAACAAAACTATAG
>JBQDYR010000102.1:0-2779 GCA_052105355.1 Anaerococcus sp. | reverse complement strand
AACTATAGATCCACTGGAAATATTTTAAACATAGCTAACAAACTTATAAAAAATAATATAGAAAGAAAAGATAAAAAGCTTTGGACTGAACATAATAATGGAGAAAAAGTATTTTATAAAGCATGTTCTGTAGAAAGTGAAGAAGCTGATTTTGTAGTCTCTGAAATAAAAGACTTAGTAAAATCTGGTTATTCTTATAGCGATATAGCAATATTGTATAGGACTAATGCCCAATCAAGAAACTTTGAAGAAGGGTTAATGAAAAATTTAATCAACTATAAGGTTATTGGTGGGTTAAAATTCTACGATAGAAAAGAAATTAAAGATTTAGTTGCTTATTTAAAGATTCTAGTGAATCCAAAGGATAATATTGCTCTCAAAAGAATAATAAATGAACCCAAAAGAGGTATAGGTCAAAAGTCACTTGATGATTTAGAAAATCAAGCTCAAAAAATGGGCATTTCTATTTTGGAAATAATTAAAGATCCACATTTAAAAGCTCAACTTCCACAAAGACTTATAAAATTAGTTGATAAATTTTATAAACCTCTAGAAGAAATTTTTGATAATGTAGAAAACTATCTTATAGTCGATTTAATAAATGACATATTAGATAATAGTGGATATATTGAAAGCTTAGAAAAATCCTATTCTGTAGAAAATAGATCCAGAATAGATAATATAAATGAATTTATTTCTGCTGCAGCAGAATATCAAGCAAATAATCCCGAGGATAAACTTTATGATTATCTGGAGAATTTATCATTATTATCAGATTTGGACAAAACTGATGATTCTGATGATGATGCAATATCTATGATGACAGTTCACTCGGCAAAGGGACTAGAATTTCCAATTTGCTTTGTTGTTGGTATGGATGAAGGACTTTTTCCATCAAAAAGATCTATAGATGAAGGTAATCTTGAAGAAGAGAGAAGACTTTGCTATGTAGCCATTACTAGGGCTGAAGAGAAACTATATTTAACAAGTTCTGAAATAAGAAGGAATTACGGTCAACCTGTATATTATAAAGTTTCAAGGTTTATTGATGAGATAAAAGATGATCTTGAAATTATTTCGACATATCATACTCCATCATTTTCAAATAAATATACCAAGCAATCAAACGAAATGTATATGAGAGAAAAAACTAGAGAAAGTGTACTAAATAAGAAACCTGAAAAAAAGAAAGCTTCTTCTGAAACTTTCCAAGTAGGGGATACTATTAAACATAGCAAATGGGGTAGAGGAATGATTGTTCAAATTAAAAAATCTGAAGATGGAAATGAGTTAGTAATTGCTTTTGATAAAAAAGGTTTAAAAAAGCTAAACCAAGACTATGCCCCAATAGTAAAGGTGTAATTTATGGAAAAAGAACAAAGAATAAGAAAATTAATTGAAGATATAAATGAATTAAATTACCACTATTATACATTAGATAAGCCTCTAGTCTCAGATGGAGAGTATGATAAAATTTATCAAGAACTTGTTGATTTAGAAAATCAAACTGGATTAATAATAAAAGGGTCTCCAACTCAGAAAGTGGGAGGTCAAATTTTAGAAAAATTTGAAAAGCATTACCATATATCTAGGCTCTATTCTCAAGATAAATCACAATCTTATGAAGAATTACAGGACTGGATAGAAAGGTGCGAGAGATTAAGAGTTTCTTATAACCAAAAAAATCCTGAAAATCCATTACCAGAATTAGAATTTTTATTAGAATATAAATTTGATGGTTTAACAATAAACCTAACGTACGATAATGGAGTATTACAATCTGCAGCTACAAGAGGAAATGGTTTAGTAGGAGAAGAGGTAATGGCACAAGTTCTAACTATTAGATCTATACCACGTACTATTGCTAATAAATCCTTAATGGAAATCCAAGGTGAAGCAGTAATGCCCTTATCTTCTCTTGAAGAATATAATGAAAAATATGACACCCCTTTAAAAAATGCAAGAAATGCAGCAGCAGGTGCAATTAGAAATTTAAATACTGATGAAACAAAAAAACGTAATTTAAGTGCTTATTTTTATGCTATGCCTACTAATAATAAAAATTTCTCTACTGAACTAGAACTTATGGATTATTTGCATGAGTTAAGAATACCAACTTTTCCTTATAAAAAACTTTTAAGTTCTTATGATGAAATAATTAAAGAACTTGAGTATATAAAAAATGAGAGAAAAAATATTGATGTTTTAACTGATGGAGTAGTTATAAAGATAAATGATACAAGAACCCAAAAAGTTCTTGGATATACGAATAAGTTCCCAAGATGGTCTATCGCATTTAAATATGAAGCAGAGGAATATACTACTACATTACTTGATGTTGTATGGAACGTTGGAAGAACTGGTAAGGTAACTCCTACAGCCATACTAGATCCAGTAGACTTTTCTGGAGTAACAGTACAAAGAGCAACTTTAAATAATTATGATGATATATTAAGAAAAAAGGTAAGGCTAGGATCTAAAGTATTTGTTAGAAGATCCAATGATGTTATACCAGAGATTCTAGGTGTTGTTGATGAAAATCAAAAAAATACAAAAGAAATAGAAAAGCCAAGTCATTGTCCATATTGTGGTACTGAATTAATACAGGGGAATGTTCATATTGTATGTCCTAATTCTATTTCATGTACACCTCAATTACAAGCTAGAATGGTTCATTATTGTTCAAGAAATGCTATGGATATAGAAGGTTTATCTGAAAAAACCATTGAACAGTTTATTTATGACTTATCTATAAAAGAGATATATGATTTATATGATT
>JBQDYR010000101.1:0-6498 GCA_052105355.1 Anaerococcus sp. | reverse complement strand
CTATCTGAAATGTTATTAAGTTCAGCTGTTTTTTCTTTTAAAAGATCACGTAGATTTACCTCATTTTCAATGATTTTTGGAATAAGTGTACTCTCAAAGTTACAAATTTTGTATTTTAGTTCTGCATCATAGGTTAGAACTTCATTAGCAAGATAGAAATCTTTCTTTTTTTCTGCTAAAAGAGCCCTATAATAAAGCTTTTCTAAATTTTTATCTTCAAACTTATTTGCAGATTCTTTCTTTGCTTCTTCTTCTGCTTTTTTTATAATTTCTTTTTCTTGATCCTTGAATTTTTTTAAAGCTATGTTATAAGGATGATTATCCCTTTTTATAGTAGGTTTTTCTCCCCTTACATATAGCTCTATCATATCAAGTATATATTGATTTTTACGAGGATGTTCTACGTTTCTTTCATCAAGAAGTGTCTTATTGTATTTCATTTTTCACCTTCATCTCTTTTAGGTTTTCTACTCACTAAAATCAACAGAATGATATATAGGATAATATTAATATAATAAAAAACTGATGTTACAGAAAATTTCAAAACCATATTCACTATTTGAATTAAAACCATACCACCAAAAAATAACCTATAGAAGAAAAAACCTCTGGTAGAGAAGTTTAATCCGTACTTATTCAATGTAAAATACGTATAAAGTGAAATAATAAGTGGTATTGCTATAGAGAAGATATAGTTTAGCAAAACTAAGTTTATATAGTCTGAAAAGTTACCTACTGACTCATTATTCTTAAGAAAAATTTCAAATAAAGTTCTATCCTTGGCCATAGTAAAAGCTTCCAAAGAAGATATTAAAATAATCAGACTTGATACTAGTAAAATTTTCATAAACCATTTATTTTTAGTTTTTTGTTTTTTTTCCATATTTTTATCCTAATAAGCATAGAAAGGCCAAAAAACATTTTTTGACCTTTCTAACTTGTAATTATTATTGATTAAAGTTTGTCATCATAGCTTTGAAAGAAGCTTGTAATTCTTTATAAGCTGCTTCTTCATTTTCTGGTTTAACAGAGTTCCATGAAAGAACTGCATTTTTCCAAGAATCCCATACAGAACCCCATTCTTCGAATAGTGGTCTTGCTGGAGCATTTTCATAAGATTGAATTGTAGCATCGATAACCGCTTTATCTGAATCTGAAAGATCTGATTCATCATAAACTGAGTTATCAACGTTTTCTAGTATTTTTCCAGTAGATTTAAATAAATCAACTGCATATTCTGGGTTAACTATTTCTTTAATCATTTGTTCAGCTATGGCCATTTCGTTATCTTTTCCTTCTAGACGAGCATTAATTGCAAGTCCCCATCCACCTTTCCAGTGAACTAATGGCTTACCTGCAACTGTGATATGGTCTATTGGATAGATTTCAAGATTTCCTTCACCTGCTTGTTCAGTAGCTGTCGCTGTATCCCATGCACCTGCAAGTCTAAATACTCCGCCATTGCCTGTTGTAAATGAGTCATCTACATAAGCCCAACCAGCTTCATTATCAAATAGTGGTGTGCCAGCTTCGTTGTGTTTTTTCCAATAATCATAAATAGCTTTAATTGTTGCTTTTTTATCATCATCAAGATCTTTATAGTCTTTTGTCATATCAGAGAATAATTTCCCATCATTATCTTTTCCTAAAAGTTCAATCTCTGAAGAATTAGTTGCTGCAACTCCGTACCAAGCATCAAATAATGGTAGTAAAACTTCTTCCGGATTTTCTACATCTGTAAGTTCGATTGGCTTTGAAGGATCTATTCCAGCTTCTTCAGCATTTTTCTTATTAACAAAAGTTACTAAAGTTTCAATATTATATGGAAATGCTAGATAATCCCCATCTATATTGAAGTTTCCACCTATACCTTCATCAAAGTTTTCAAAGCCACCAATTTCTCCTGCTAACTTTTGAGAATCAATAGAAGCAAGAACCTCTTTAGAGTTTAAACCATATAGTCTGTCTGCTGGAATTGCAAAAAGATCAGCTACATCTTTATTTGTAGCATCTGTTTGGTCTAAAACATCTAAATGATCAAAGGAAGAAGTGTTTATAAATTCAATCTCTGCATTAGGATATTTTTCCTTAACCCTATCTGCAGCTGCTTGGTAATAATCTTGCCAGGCATCTTCCACTTGAACAGAAATCTTACCTTCAATACTCTCATCTGCTCCCATTATTTCCCCTTGGGAACCTTCTCCAGATCCCATATCATCGTTAGAACCACAAGCTGTTAAAACAAGCGCCATACTCATTGTTAAGGCTAATAGTCCTTTATATTTTTTTTTCATTTTACCCTCCCTATAGTTGTTTATTATATTAATCGTGAAAACGATTACTGCGTTATTATTATTATAACGATACTTTGAATTAAAGTCAATTATATTTAACTATAAAACTTTAGAATATTAACTTAAATTTATATTCTAACATTTTTATTTAAAATACATTTTTGTTGTTTTTTTTTAATGCAAGTATTCTTATATTATAAGGAGAAAATTATGACTACAAATAAAAAATTCCAAAAAGAAATACTAGAAAAAATTGATCAGCTTTTAAAAGAGGAGTCAGTAAGTTTTGAAGAAAAGAAAATTCTTTATGCCTTCAAGAGAAATAATAATGATTCTTTTCTAAAAAAAGTTTATGTCCTAAAACTATCTCTTAGAGATCTACAAATAGAAAAAGGTCTTGTCGGTGGACTATCAGAAAAAATACTGGATTTTTATTCTTATATCCAAAGAAAAGCCCCTACAACAGGCCCTTCTTCTATCTTTAATGGTTTGATAAAATAAATTATATGTAAAAATCCAAACATTTTACATAATTATATTATGCTAGCATTTATTTAATTTTCTATCTTTTTTTAATATAATTTAGTTAATTGGTAAGGTAAAAAAGATATTTCTCTTACCAAAGTTAGTAAGATTTTGAAGCTTTTACAATAAATAAACTCCAAAGGTAAATTAATAATATATATTTACCTTTGGAGTTCTTACTTTTTCTAATTTTTTAGATAAATAAATTCATATTAGATTTATCATTATCACTAAGCATACTAGCTACTCCGCCGATTTCTACTCCATCGATTAACTCTTCTTTAGTAAGACCCATAATATCCATAGTCATTTGGCAGGCTGTAAGTTCTACTCCAGCATCCAAAGCCTCTTGAATTAAGTCTTCTAGGCTAGTTATATTTTTCTTTTTCATAACGGAACGAATCATCTTTGATCCAGCACCCATAAAGTTCATACGGGAAAGCCCTAATTTTTTACTTCCCTTAGGAAGCATGGATGAAAACATCTTGGACATAAAGTCTTTCTTTACTGGAGGTGCTTGTTCTTTTCTAAGAATACTTAGTCCCCAGAAGGTAAAGAACATGTGAACCTTATTACCCATAGCTGCTGCACCTGTTGCTATGATAAAGGAAGCTATAGCTCTATCTAAGTCTCCATCAAAGATTATCATTGTTTTTTCTTTTTTTGTATCTACTGATTGACTAGTGGTTCTAACTTGATTTGATCCATCTTTTCCATTCTTTTGAAGAATGGCTGTAAATTGACCCTTTGCTTCTTCTTGGCCCAATAATTTATTACCAGTATTATCTGCCCATGATGAAATATCACGCACAAATCCTGGATCAGTAGCTGTAACCTTTATCTTTTGACCTGGATTTAATTCTTCCATAGCCTTTGATACTTGAACTATAGGGCCTGGACAAGACATACCACAAACATTTAAAAGTTCCATTTTTTGTGTATCTTCTAAGTTTTCTCCACTGACAAACTTATCTTGATCAGTATCTACTATATTGTTAGTGTGTCCTTTTTTTGGACTAGTTGTTAAATCCATTACTGTATGATAACCACCGAGTAAATTAGATGCGTTAAATCCATTTTCTTTTAAGATTCTCTCAGCTATATATCCTCTAAGCCCTACTGCACAATAAGCAAGGTATTGCTTATCCTTGTCAAGCTCATTCAAACGATCTCTAAGCTCTGTTAGAGGTATATGAAGTGCTCCTTCAAGTTTCCCTGAAACTACTTCTGGATTTTCTCTTACATCTAAAAGAGTATACTTTTCTTGATCTTCTAGGTATTCTCTATAAAGAACTGGATCAGAAAGTCCATCAAGCACATTTCTTGCAGTATACCCTAAAAAGTTCACTGGATCTTTGGCAGATGAATATGGTGGAGCATAGGCTAGTTCTAAGTCACTCAAATCATCGACAGTTCCTCTAAAGTGAATACTTGTCGCTATAGTATCTATTCTCTTATCTACTCCATCATAACCTACAATTTGTCCACCTAATACCTTACGATCTTTTCCATAAATCAGTTTTAAAGTCATTGGCATAGCGCCTGGATAATATCCAGCGTGACTCATAGGATGGATTATTGAGACAAAATAATCTTTCTTATAAACTTTTCCATTTCTTTGAAGTGTTTTTTCATTAAGACCTGTTGATGCCACTGTCAAATCGAAAATTTTAGCAACAGATGTTCCCATAGTTCCCTTATAGGATGATTTTGAAAGTCCTAAGATATTTGAAGCAACTTCCCTACCTTGCTTGTTTGCAGGGCCTGCAAGAGGTACTGCTGTAGGGTTTCCTGTGATATAATCTTTTACTCCTATTACATCTCCGATCGCATAAATATTTGGATCTGATGTTTGCATATAGTCATCAACTTTTATATGACCACGTTCTGTTAATTCTAAACCTGCATCCTTAGCAAGTTCACTATTAGGTCTTACTCCTATGGAAAGTATGATAAGGTCTGTATCTATGTCTTTTCCTGACATAAGATGAACTGTCTTGCCATCATTTTTTATAGATTCAAAACCTTCATTTAAAAGAAGATTTACACCCTTAGAAATCATATGATTTTCTGCAAGCTTTGCCATATCCTTATCTAAAGGAGGCATAACTTGGTCAGCCATTTCTATTACTGTAGTTTCTATTCCAAGATCTACTAGGTTTTCTGCCATTTCAAGGCCTATAAATCCTGCACCTATAACTGTTGCTTTTTTAGGCTTTTTATCTTTTACATAAGAAGTTATTGCATCTACATCAGGAATATTCCAAAGTGTAAATACATTTTTTGAATCAATTCCAGGAGAAGCAGGCACAAAAGGATGAGAACCTGTAGAAATTAAAAGCTTATCATATGAAAGCTCGTAATCTTCTCCTTTTTTATAATCTGTTATCAAAAGTTTCTTTTCATTCTTATTTATTTTTTTAACTTCGTTTTTAACTCTTACATCAATCTTATATTTTTTTCTTATATCTTCGTCTGTTGTCACAAAGAGAGCATCTCTTTGACTTATAGTTCCACCCACATAGTATGGCAAACCACAATTGGCAAAACTTACATAGTCTCCTCTTTCTAAAAGTATTATTTCTGCATCTTCATTCAAACGGCGAAGTCTGGCTATGGCTGTAGCACCACCTGCCACTCCTCCTATAACTACTATCTTCATTGTATATCCTCCTTTAAACAAGAAATTATCTTTATTACATCCTTACGATCACAGGAATAATAAATCCTATTTTCTTCCTTCCTGCTTTCTACAATCCCCATGTCCTTAAGTTTTCTTAAGTGTTGGGATACAGCTGATTGGGAGACATCCAGACAAGATGTTATATCTGAAACACTTGTAGGACCTTCCTCTACTAATTTTTCTAAAAGACAAAGGCGAACTGGATTTGCCAAAGCTTTTAAAAGTTCTGCTTTTTTATATATTTGATCTTTATGAACTTGAGAATTTTTCATTCTACCTTCCTTAATGTCTATATTAATATATTAGTATATTCTAATATTATAATAATATAATATAACATAAGTTAATTTCTTGTCAATAGTGAAACTAATAATTTGTCAATAAAAAAACGAGAATCTTAAAATTTTTAAGGTTCTCGTTTAAACTTTACTTATTCTGTACAAGTAGCTTTTTCTTTTTCATTTGATTTTTTTTCTTTTTTATTGGCAAAGTTTATCTTTCCTTCTTTTACTGTAAGATTTATAACCATATCCTTAGAAAGTTTTCCATCTAATATTTCTTCTGCTAGATTATTATCTATCATCTTTGTGATATGTCTTTCTAGAGGTCTTGCTCCGTATTCTTTATTGAAGCCTTCTTTAGCAAGTAGTTTTACTACTCTTTTGTTATAGGATATTTCTATGCCTATATCTTCAAGTCTTTCTTTTGTTTCATCAAGCATAAGTTTAGTAATCTCTTCTATATCATCTTCTGATAGTGAATTAAACATGATTACTTCATCAAGTCTGTTGATAAATTCTGGAGCAAAAGCTTCTTTTACAGCCTTTTGAAGAATTTCTTCATTTCTTTGCTTGTTTACTTTCTTTTCATCTACAGTTTCAAAACCTATAGTTGATTTTTGATTAAGTGAGCTTACTCCTACATTTGATGTCATAATTATAATTGTATTTTTAAAGTCTACAGTTCTACCTTGACCATCTGTAAGTCTTCCATCAT
>JBQDYR010000100.1:0-6684 GCA_052105355.1 Anaerococcus sp. | reverse complement strand
CCCTGGAAGGTCACGGACATAAAGATAATGTAAGCTAGAGTGTAAAACCACAGAAAGGGAATCCACTTGTTATAAGCTTTTTTCAAATACACTATAAGGAGATAAGCCAGAGTAAAGGCCAGCGTCAGACCTAAGGTCCAGACTGGATAATACCCACCAAAAACTCCTAAGATCGGGAAGACTAGGAAAATCAGACTAACAAAATAAGCAAAATCATTTTTCTGGTATGTTCTAAACATGGTCACTTTCTCTGTACGATTTGATAAAAAGGGCTAAGCCTGTAGCTATTGTAGCATAGACCAAGATAAAAATGAGTGATTTCCATGAAAATTCCCCTTTTTTCGCAAAATTGACTACCAACTGATTAATATGATAGATGGGTGTCCACTCGGAAATGTGCTGAACCCATTTTGGAAACAAGGTTACTGGCATCCAAGAACCACCAATAATAGCTAGACCAAAAAAGACGATATTTCCGACGATAGCCATGATTTGTTGAGACTTAATTTGGACTAGGAGTAAGCCAAAGGATAGGAAGACTAGACTTGACAAGAGTAAAAGAGCACCTGAACCGAGCCAATGTGATAATGGCATCTTAACATCACGCACAAAAGCTCCTACACAGAAAGTTACGATGATAGCAACCATAAAATTCATAAGAACTCGGAAGATTTTTGATAGGTAGTAGGCCTGAATACTGATTTTTGAATGTTCGATGTAGGTTAACCAATGCTCCGTTTGATCCTCTCTAAGCATGTAGGGAAAGGTAAAGAAACCAAAGCTGGACATAGAAAATCCTGTCATCGTCAACATATAAGACAAGATAAAGGCTTTTTGTGACTCTGGGTCAGGACTCATTTCCATACCTGAATACAAGAGGAAAAATCCGACGGGCATTCCGATAGACATGATAAAGACGGGCCAACTGCGCCATGTTTTTATCCATTCGATTTTAAGTAGTGCTTTCATGACTTGTCCTCCCTTGTGCTATCAAATAAGCTATCTAAAAGTGTTTTGTTTTGAATTTCAATGTCAGAAATGCGACATCCTTTAGCTTGTAAACTACTCCAAATACTTTCAATATCTTTGGTCATAAAGGTTACAACATCACGTTTTTCAGTTACTTCATAAATTGCTGCCAGTTTATCAAGACTTGGTGCAAAGCGACTTGCTAAAGTGACTTGTTTTTCCTTTTCCTCGCTACGCATGGCATGTGGCGTAGTATCCCTGATGAGTTTCCCTTGATGAAGGACCAAGATACGGTCAGCTGTGTGTTCGACTTCTTCGATGTAGTGGGATGAATAAAGAATGGTTACACCTGACTTTTTCAGGTCATTAATGATTTCCCAGAAACGTTGGCGTGTCGTAGTGTCCATCCCTGCTGTCGGCTCATCTAAAAAGAGAATGTCAGGCTTGCCAATTAGACATAGAACAAAAGCAAGAAGACGTTTTTGTCCCCCTGAAAGTTTGTCCGCAAACTGCTGATACTGGTCGTCTTTGAATTGTAAGAGTGCTTGAATCTCTACTTTAGATAATCCATTATCAGAAATATCTTGGAAAAAAGCAATCAGTTCCTTGACTTTCAATTGCGAGGGAATGGTATTTTCTTGGAGAAGGACCGCAATTTGATCTTGAGCTTTTCCCTTTTTACCCTTGATAAAGACTTGACCGCTACTGGCTTTCTTATCACCAAGAATACAGGACATCAAGGTCGTTTTACCAGCACCATTTGGCCCAATTAAAGCAAGACAGTCGCCTTGCCCCACCTCAAAGCTAATATGGTCTAAAATCGTTTTCCCTTTGATCTTTTTGACAAGATTTGTGACTTGAAGGACTGCTTCACTCATGTTTGTGATTTCCTTTCTTTTGGTAGAAGGCTAAAAAGACATAACAAGCTGCAACTGAGACACCCATAACACTGTAGAGAATACCACTACTACCATGAAGTACGACATAGACAAAGAGGGTGATCCAAATTGTAGCTAGGAGTATGATGCTCAGTAGTTTCAATAGTTTCATGCTAGATCTCCTAGTTTTTCAATTCATTAATGACAAGGTCGATAAAACTTTTAGCCATAGTGATGAGAATGTAGGCTGAGATAGACAAGCCAATAATCATGCCAAGATTTGAGAAAATAGCTTCAAAGTTGCCTTTTTCAAAGATATCAGTAACCATGCTAAGTCCAGCAAAGACAGTTGCGATAACAGCGTAGATAAGGTAAGATGTTTTGATTTTCATGAGATGACCTCTTTCGTTTTTATTATTTCTAAGTTATGACTAAAGTATATCTTTTTGGTCACTCTCTTTTTAGCACCAAATGTCATGACATGATATGACATTTGTCATGTGACGTAAAAAAAGCCGACCCAAGGTCAGCTTCTTACTGTCTAATATCGATCAGCGAGTTCGTAAAAAGTGCGGACGACACGTCCTTTATAATGCACTCTGACTTTCCGTAGCCAAAGGCTATCACCCTTTTCAAGAATATTAAAGTTAGATTGGCTGACGAAAAAGTTACGTTTAGTGTCACCAACCTTAACGACTAGGAAATGATTAGCCCTTGTTCTTGGTGCTTTGGCAATTCTCTTTCCAATGATGACGCCAACAACCTTAGACCGATCCTCGCTATAATAACCCATCTTGGTTAAGACAAAAAGTAGATAATCAATCCTATCTAAATATTTAGTGTAGCGATAAGTATTAATCGTTGGCGCCTTGTGTTTAGGCTACAAAAAATGAAGGTTTAAATTAGAACGAACAAGCTCATAATCTTTTCTCCACTTTTCATAATCATTGTTATGAAAATCGGCAATCTGCTTTCTACCACAAATAATGTCGGCCGCAAGTCGAATCTTTCATCCTTCAATCATGATGGGAGATTTTAACATGATAAATTGCAAGAATAAGTGCAACAGCTAGAGCAAAGGCAGTCCAATCTTCTGGTAATATCTACTACTTGGAAATGGAGCCCAAATATCAAAATGGTAAGGAGTAAATCTATTCTTTCTCATTGGTCAATTTAAGTGTTAATAATAAAACTATAAAAGCGCAGATTGAGTATAAAAGCCAAGCTGATTGAATAGCAAACAAACTAAAAATAGTAAAAATGATATTTCCAATTGGCATAGCCAACATGAAAAGCAAAGATAACAATGCACCACTTCTTGCTAAAAGCTCGCTAGGAAGTGAAGACATCAAGAGACTATTTATTTTGGGATTAATTTTACCGCTCAAGTAAAATAAAAACGCTAGTCCAAACATAGATAAAACTTGGGGCCCACCAAGACTATTATTCAGAGATATAGCAAAAATGATAATTGAATCTAAAAATATTATTGAAATGAGACGTAATTTTGAAAAATAATCATGAGGACTTATGGTTCCTATAATACTAAAAAGTATCATTATAATCTGCAATATAAATACTGACTGACTAAATGTTAATCCAAAAAGAGGTACTTTTAAAAAAGATATATTATATATAGCTGAAAAACCACTACCTAAAGCATTAATAAGTAAAATAGATAGTAACATTAATGTGAAATTTGTCTTTTCAGACTTTTGAAAAACTTCTTTTAAACCTAAATAAGTTTCTTTAATTTTTAAAACAAATGATTTTTGATATATCTCCACATTAGTATGCAATAAAAACTTTTTGTATTTAATTAGTATAAATGACGATGCAAAGAACGATAAAGCATTAAAAACTGCGACAAGGCCAAAATTATCATTTGAAATTGTCAACACATATACGCCTAAGGCTTGACCAGAAAAATTACAAACATATGAAATAAATTGATTTACAGAATGTGCTTCTATTAGATTTTCTTGTTTAACTGTATGTTGAAAAATAGGGAGCTCTAGCCCACCTCTATAGTCACTAATAATATCTGAGACTATATTAATTAAACATATTATAGAAAATGCCAACCAAGTTGTAGTCTGAGTCAATAATCCAACTAATATGAACAAAATAGATTGAACGAATCCCAGTAAAATCAACCACCTCCTTTTTAATTTTGTCTCATCAGCCTTTATTCCTATATATAATGTAAAAAATACAGGAATTAAGACAATAATATTAGCAATACCTACAGCTAATTTGTTATTAGGCATAGTAGCAGCAAAAGATACAAAAACTAGATTATACATAGATGAACCCAATTTATTAAAAAATGCAGATATAGCTAAAGCTCTAAAAGATTTATTTTCCCTTAAAATATTCATCTTTCATTTCCTCCAAAAAAAAAATTATTTAAAAAATTATTTATTTCAGATACATAGGATTCTATTAAACTCTCAATTTCTATATTAAATTCGTTTTTTATTGAGTCAATAGTAAATGTTGAAATGGACGCTATAATAGAAATTATTTCTCCAAATGAATAATTAAGTTTTTTAGAATATTTATAAATACCTAAAGCAATAATATCTGAAAACACTGCATCATAAGCATAAAAATGCTTTGAATACAGCATGCTATAGTCAATGAAGTTGTACTGTGTGTATTCTAGTAATTCTGGAAGTAAACCAATTGAGTTAAAAAACTCTGACTTAATCTTCAAAATATCCTCTATAGAAGAATTTTTACTTAAATTCAAAACATTATAATCAATTTGACAAAATACATATTGGTAAAAAGATTTTCTAAAAAATACAGATAATTTTTCCTGACTATCGGCAACAAATAACTCACCTAATTTTGCAAAAATTTCCCAAAAGCTTTTAGGAATTTTATATAATTCATTTAAATGTAATCGTTCCTTAAACAGATCATAAGAATATGCATGCATCAGCTCATGGGATAATCTCATTACCCCCATAAAATTTTCTTGATATGTCATTATTATTTTCGATGTCTTTGTATATGGGTTATAGAGAGTAAAATTCTTATGAGTTTTACCTGCTCTTTTTTCACAATCGATAAATCCATTGTTACGATAATTTTCAACAAAATTGAAAAATTCTTTATCGTCTATAGCTCTTAAAATCATCTCGAAAGCATCAGTAGCTACTATCTTTTCCGATTCTAAAAATTCAAATTCCAAAAAATCATATTTATCAAGATTCTTAGTATTAATAGAAACTCTAAGATTTTTAGAAATCAACTCAATAAAGTCGAAGCCATATCGTGTTTTTAATTGCCGTGATATATTTTCTATAAATTTTTTTCTCTTATTTAAGAGACTGTTATATACATCTTTGAATTTAGGAGAGAAGACAAAATTTTTATAATCCAATAAAATATCATCGAATATAGGGATATTACGTCTAAACTTAGAGTAATTTACAATTGGAATCCCATTTTTCTTATAGTAATCAGCCTTTAATGTTTCTAGTTGCAAAATTTCCGATCTAAAGTGGTCTTCAATAGAATCTCCATAAATTCTATTAAAAAGAAAATCTAGATGGTTATTGAGATATTTATAATTTTGATTAGTAATATCTGTACAGAAAGTCAGATATGTATAGTAATTAAACTCGAAGACTTTTTTTATTATTTCTTCTTTATCGAAATCTGTTGTATGCTGTAAAATATACTCTATCTTCAATATTTCTTGTTCTATATTCCTAAATATATATCTTTTTTCAAATTCATTAAGATTTAAATATCTCAAATTTTGAGTATAGATAGTGTTCAATCTAAAATTAAAAAATAATATGTCATCAACTTTAAGATAAAAACTTTTAATGAGGGTATTAAAGGCTAAAGATGCACTCATGAGCCCTTTTGCTATCGTTCCTGTATTATGGGATATAAACTGTGTTTTCAAGAGATAAGGTTGTTCATTAAAATAATTCAAAAAGACTTGTTGATTCTCTTTAGTCATATGATATACAATTAATTCTTCTTGAGAATATCCTGTCAAAAACAGAGTATAATTATATTTAGACATTTTAGAGATTAATAATTTTATTAAATTACCAGTTGAATCATCAGCACAACAAAATATAATATCTGGTTTTATATCATACAGATTCTTTTCAATATTATCAACCGAAAGATAATCATCGATCGTTTCTTTTATACTACTGATTTTTTCTCGAAGTGTCTTAGTTTTTAATTGTCCAACATCAGATATAGAATACCCTAGTTGTGCAGTAATATTTTTTAATTCAACACTATCGCCATCAATAACTACAATATTTTTAAAACCAAATTTATCTAATTCATAAACAAGAGGTGCCCCGACAGTTCCAAGACCAATTATTAATATTTTCTTATCAATTATAGATTTATACTGTAAATTAGGTTCAATATCGTTATGTAATGATAAAAATTGTATATTCCTAGATAATCGTTGATAATCATCCCATTCATCTTCATTAATTTCAAAAACAAGAGAATTTTCTTTCAGAAGGTTATATATATCAATGTTATTATATGAAAAATTTTTATCTAAATATTTCATTTCCTCCCACAGTTCTTTTATACAAGGAGAATGAATCACTTTCTCTCCCCCTTTACATGCAGGATACATAATTATATCTTTTTCTCTCTTGACAAAACCTCTTCCGGATTTTAGTATATATTTCATTTTAAATCTACTGAACACATATGCAAAAATTAAGAAAAAGTGGTGATAGCTATATACCACTTTTTCTTGTTCTTAGATTAACAAGCAATAAAGCAACCGCCATTACATACTTGTTCTTCTACTTCGATATCTTCGATAAACATA
>JBQDYR010000099.1:0-6701 GCA_052105355.1 Anaerococcus sp. | reverse complement strand
ACAAGCCCAAGATATGGCAGTAAAGCTTATGGTGGCAAGGGGAAGAGCTCCCTACCAGCTTAGGAATATACTCAAAGAAATTCATATTGAAAAAAAAGGTAGATATTCTATACTGTGTAACGGTGGAATAATTATGGATAATTTCACAAAAGAAATAGTAGACTCATCTCCTGTTGGTTATGAAAAAGCAAAAAAAGTCTATGACTACTGCTTTGATAGAGGACTTCACTGTGAAATTTATACAGACAAAAGAAACTATGTATTAGAAGATAAAAAATCTATACCAGATAAAAAAGAATATTTAGGAGATGTATTATTTTTAGATTCTAGAGATATAGAGTTTATAAAAGATGAAATAATTATCAAGGTAATCATTAAAGACTACGATTTAAACTATCTAATGAGCCTAGAACCAGATATAGCAGTTCTTTGTGACTGGGATGTTCATATTTCATATTCATCTGATATGTATATGGAAATAAACGCCAAAGGCGTAGACAAAGGAGTTGCACTTAAGAAAGTATGTGATCTTTATGGAATAGACATAGAAGATACAATTACAATCGGCGATAACTATAACGATATAGAAATGCTTGATGTTGCCGGTCATTCCTGTGCAGTTCAAAATGCCCACTTACAAGTAAAAGAAACTGCAGACTATATAACTATAGCAACAAATAACGAAGGAGCCGTTGGAGAAGTTATAGAAAAGTTTGTACTAAGAAAAAAATACCTTAATTAATAAGTATATCTCAAATAAAAAAAGAAGCCTATAATAAGAGCTTCTCTTTTTTTGTCCAAATTGTTATTTAATTTTTACCAAATCTTATTACTTCTATCAGAAAATAGTCTGTACAGTCCATAGATAGCTAGAACTGGAATTCCAAATATTAAGGCAAGTGCGAACAATGGCATTAAAAGAAATGTTGTTATTCCAAATACTAATGAAATTAAAAATCCTAATATTTTTAATCCAAAACTTACCAACATTATTATGCCAAGAAATTTCAACAATTTTTCTATGTTTTCTCTTTCCATACTATCATCCTTTCTTAAGATTATTATACATGGTTCTTAAATAAATTCAAGTCCACATTAATAAATCTTATATATTTTTCATTTTTTTTAAATATATCAACTTTTATTTTTACATTTTTAAAATACTAGACTAACTAAAGTATAGATTATTCCAGATAAAATCATAACCTTTACTGGATCCATTTTTTTCATATATAAAAGATATAAGGATAAACCTATCAATCCTACCATCAAATAATCAAGATTTTCTATAGCAAATTTTCCATCTCCAAAAAGTGCGGTATTTACTATAGATAGTGCTGCTATTACCAAAAGGCTGACTACTGCTGGTCTTAAAAATTTTAATATATTATCCATAATAGACAAGTTCCTATACTTAGTATAAAGATATGAAATTCCAGTTATGATAATCAAAGAAGGAGTTGCAAAACCAAGGGTTGCAAATATAGCCCCGCCTACCCCTCCAATCTTTGTACCAATAAAGCTTGCAGCATTAATTCCTATTGGTCCTGGTGTCATCTGACTTATGGTAATAAGGTTGTTAAATTCAGAAAGATCTAGCCAAGCCTGATTGGTAATTACTTCATCTTGGATAATGGCAAGTGCAGCATAACCTCCCCCAAAGGAAAAAAGTCCAATTTTAAAAAAACTCAGATATAAACTAAGAAGCATGTGATCCCCTTCCTAAAAGAGAGAATAATAGACCAATACCTATTAGACTTAAAATTATGTACATAACATTTACTTTGAATATCAAAGCAGCTATTAGAGCCAAAGAAATTATAATAATAGAAAACTTTCTATCCTCTTTTAATACTTCTCTTGTCATATCAATTATTACCTTTATTAATAGAGCTGAAACCCCTGCTTGCATTCCCTTTAATACAAGTGCAAAAATCAAATTACTCTTAAACCAGCTATAAAAAACTGATATGATTGAAATAATAACTAGTGGTGGCAAAATAGTGCCTACTAAAGCAACCAAGGATCCTACTATTCCAAAAATCTTGTATCCTATAACTAAAGCTGCATTTACAGCTATAGCACCCGGAGCAGACTGAGCAATTGCAGTCATATCAAGCATTTCATCCTTATTAATCCATCCCAATTCATCTACATACTTATTTTTCATTAGGGAAACTATTACATAGCCTCCTCCAAATGTAAAAGTAGACAAATATAGGGTTGACAAAAATAGGGTTAATAAATTCTTATTTTTTTCCATATTTACTCCTATAAAAATAACTCTTGCACTTTTTTTGCAAGAGTTTCTTTATCACAACAATTCTATTACAAATTCTTGAGAGAATTCTTCATTTCTTTCAAGTTTGTAAATATCTTTACCATCATTTGTAAACACTTTTCCCTTATAGGTCGGCTCTATACATACATAATCACCATAAAAGTCTGTCCAGATAGCAAAAACTCCAATATTTTTCCCACTTATCTCAAAATCTTTACCATTACACTTAAACTTAACTCTATCTCCTTCTAAAAACAAGGTATCTTTTATTTTTTGCTTATCTAACTGGAAATTTTCTATCTCTAGATTCAAGTCCTTACAATAAAAATATGGGTGAAAACCTGGGCCAAGGTTTACTGTTTTTTCAGATCTATTGTAAACTTTTAAACTTGTATAAAGCTTATTAGAAACAATTCTATAGTTAATATAGAAGTATACTCCTTGATAATCACCTATTCCTTCAAGTTTTAAATCCACATAATCTTCTCCTGAGTCCAAAACATCCCAGTATTCATCTCTTGCAAATCCATGTTGAGCAAGTCCTGAGATTTCATCCTGTCCAAAGTTAGGAAGACATGGGTGCATTCCACCTCTAGGTTTTAAATTATCACCAATTTTACTTAAAACCTTGGGGAAGAAAATCTGTTCATCTTCTTTAGTGAAAGTTTCTATATAAGCTCCAAAGGTATTTATAGATATTTTAATATCTGTACTTTTAATATCAAGTCTCATAAAATTCTCCTGAGAAATAAAAAAAGAGGATTGTAAACCTCTTTAATAGATATATCAGATTATAACCAAACTTAAGGCCGATAAACTGAATATATAAAGGTCTATACAAAATCCTCTCTTAAATTACTCTTCGCTTCCTGGTGTTGTAACTGATGTAGATCTTTTACTTAGTTCTGCATCCATTACATAAATTGATGGCCAATCATGGATAATTCTTTCAAGTCTAGTTACAATTTTAGAGAAGTTTTCTTCTTCTTCAACTTGTTCATCAATGTATAATTGTATGAAAGAAATAACTCTTTCCTCGTTTTCTTCTCTTGCAACTCTTGCAATTTCTTTAATTTTTGAAGAAACTAGTTTCTCATGTTCTAAAGCTTGTTCCATAAGATCAAGTATATCTTTATATTCATTCTTTGGAGCTGGAACATTTTTAAATACTGGCAAATAATCTACAGATTGTAGGAATAGTTTCATTCCTTCTGCATGTGCAAGCTCTTCATCTGCTTGAATTTTTAACCATGAAGTAAAACCTTCAAGATCTAAACTATCAGCAAAAACTTCCATAGCTTTATAGATGTATGCTGATTCTACTTCAAAGTTCATTTGTTCATTTATCATTTCTAATACTTTTTCACTCATCAATTTTTCCTCCTAGAAAATTATCATACAGTACATATATACCATATATTTCTTGATTTTCTTTTAATAATTCTTTTATTATTTCTGTTATATCCTCAGAGAGGACCTCTATAGTCATAGAGTCATTTTTAATGGCAACCTTATCTGTTTGAACAAGTCCCTTTTTTTTTAGATTGTTGAAAATATCAACATAAATAGACCTATCCTCTATTATGCCAAAATTAAAAGTGACAGGTATTACACATTCTCTATTAAATTTTCTCATATTTAATTTTTTTATAAGTAATACGTCATTCATTTCTCTACCTCTCCATTTTATTAATACCCATCTTAAAAGAAAAATAACATATTGATTTGCAAATTTTAAATTTCTTTTTGCCTTTAATTTTCACTTTCCAAAAAAGACTTTGATTTTTTATGTTCTAACATTTCTTTATAAGAAAATATACATCCACAATAGTCTTGTCTGTAAAGATATTTTATTCCAAACTCTTTTTCTAAATTTTCTCCTATTTCATTAAGCCATTTAGATTTTTTGTAAGGAGAAATAGAAAGAGAAGTTGTAAAATAATCATATTTTTTCTCTTTAGCAAGCCTTGCAGTTTCTCTAAGTCTTAACTCATAACACTTATAGCAAGATTTCCCACCTTCTATGTCATCTTTTCTTGTATCAACATAATCATAGAACTCTTTAGGATTATTTTTTCTAACAATAACATTTGTTTCAAGTCCCATTTGGTCTACCAAATCTTTTACAGTGTCTGCTCTCTTTTCGTATTCTTCTGGGGGATATATATTGGGATTATAATAAAAAAATCCACGTCAAAATCCTCTTTTAACCTAGTCAACACTTGACTAGAACAAGGAGCACAACATACTTGTAGGAGAAGTTTTGGCCTAAGACCCTTAGTCCTATTTTCTTTTATTATATCTTCCATTTTTCTATCATAATTTATATTTTGCATATCTTCCTCTAACTTTTCTTATCTTTATATATATTATTCTAAATATTAGAACAAAATAAATTCTTAAAATATTTTATACAACTTGCTTTTATCATTCCTATATGATATTAAATAAGTAAATAAAAAGGAGATTTTCGATGAAAGCACTTATAAATATTGACTATACCAATGATTTTGTAAAAGATGATGGACTACTTACAGCTGGAAAGCCCGCCCAAGACTTGGAAGAAGAAATTTTTAAAATTACTAAAAACTTCCATGATTCTGGCAACTATGTAGTATTTGCCATAGATGATCATAATGAAAATGACACTTACCACCCAGAAACCAATTTATTTCCTGCCCACAACATTCATGGAACGAATGGACAAAAACTATATGGCAAGCTAGAAGACTATTACCAAGAAATAAAAAATGACAAAAATGTTCACTATACTTTCAAGACTAGGTATTCTGCCTTTGCTGGAACAGATCTTTTTATAAAACTTAGAGAAAGAAATATAAAAGAAGTTCATCTTATAGGCGTCTGTACAGATATATGCATACTTCATACAGCAATAGACTGTTATAATTTAGGTTTTGATATAGTAATTCATGAAAAAGCAGTTGCATCCTTCAACCAAAAAGGCCATGAATTTGCCTTAGAACACTTTAAAAATTCACTTAATGCAAAAATTGTATAGTAAATCCACAAGAAAAAGCAAGGATACAAGATCCTTGCTTTTGTAATCTTTGATATTATCTCTTTGAAAATTGTGAAGATTTTCTCGCTTTTTTGAGACCTGGTTTCTTTCTTTCTTTTTTTCTTGAATCTCTTGTTAAGAAACCTGCTCTTTTTAAAGCTGTTCTATAGTCAGGATTTACTTGTATTAAAGCTCTTGCTATAGCGTGTCTGATAGCTCCTGCTTGTCCATTAAATCCACCACCATTAACATTAACTTTAATATTATAATTTGTTTCATTTTCTGTTAAAGTAAGTGGTGATTTTACTATAACTTTTAAAGTATCATAGTTGAAGTATTCATCCAATGATCTTCCATTGATTAATAATTCTCCACTACCTGGTGTCATTGTAACTCTAGCAACAGAAGATTTTCTTCTACCTGTTGATTGATAAATTGTATCTGCCATCTAGTCCTCCTTACTTAAGATCTAAAACTTCTGGGTTTTGTGCTTCGTGATTGTGATCAGTTCCAGCATAAACTCTAAGTTTTTTAGCCATTGCTCTACCAAGCTTGTTGTGTGGTAGCATACCTACTACAGCTTTTTCCACGATTCTTTCTGGGAATTTAGCCTTCATATCTGCATATTTGATAGTTTTTTGACCACCAGCATATCCAGAATATCTTTGGTATTCTTTTTGATCTTCTTTGTTTCCTGTAAGAACAACTTTGTCAGCATTTACGATTATTACATAATCACCTGTGTCCATATTTGGAGTAAATGTTGGTTTGTGTTTTCCTCTTAAAATTGCTGCAACTTGGCTAGATAATCTACCTAGTACCATTCCTTCTGCATCAACAACATACCATTTACGTTCTATAGTTGATGGTGTTGCAACGAAAGTTTTTTGATTTTTCATCAGTTCCTCCTTGATTTTTATTTCGCCTATCTATTTAGACACCGCTCGGATAGGTGGCGGCTTTACTCGTCCCAGCATTTGTATTAGGATCGCCCCTGGGATGTGCGATCTTGTTCGAAAATTCCAAGTAGAGAAACTTTCTTACAATACTTATATATGATATAAGAAAAAGAGCGTATTGTCAAGGATTTTATCCTTAAGCCTACGCACTTTTCACTATTAAATTATTAAAATCTACTTTAAGATTTTAATAATAATATTACTTATTAGAATTTTTATCTAAGTTACAGCAATCTAACCTTTTATCACCAAATTCTTTCTTATTTTCTTCAGCAAGGTTTTTTAGAAATTTATTCCATTTGTTTTTAACAATTTTAATAATCTTCATTATTAATTTCCCTCCCTTTATATTATTTTATATTTTTTAAAATAATATTAAAACAATATTAAGTCAAGTCCATAATATTGTGTAAATTAAACTAGCACAATATTTACTATTTCA
>JBQDYR010000098.1:0-6845 GCA_052105355.1 Anaerococcus sp. | reverse complement strand
TCAGTTAAAGATAAATTATAAAACATAAAAATAACCCAGCTTTCTAAAAATGAAAGCCGGGTTTATTTTATATTCTTATTTAACTAAAATATATCTTAGTAGGAATACTAGGGCTAAGATATAAACTATAGGGCTTACTTCTTTGCCCTTACCTGTTAGAAGTTTTATTCCAGCATATGATATTATACCAAATGATATACCTTCTGCTATAGAGTAAGTTAAAGGCATCATAAGGATAGTCATAAAGGCAGGAAAACCTTCTGTGATATCAGTAAAGTCAATTTCTAGGACGGTTCCAAGCATGAATAAACCTACTACTACTAAGGCTGCAGATGTGGCAGCTGGAGGAATTATTGAAAAGATTGGGAATAACAAGGAAGCTAGAGCAAAGCATACACCTGTTGAAAGAGCTGTAAGACCAGTCCTTCCGCCTTCAGCAACTCCTGAAGCTGATTCAACAAAGGTTGTAATTGTAGAAGTTCCAAGTAGTGCCCCTGATGTAGTACCTATAGCATCTGCCATCAAGGCCTTTCCAGCATCTTTTAATTCTCCTTTTTCATTAAGTAGACCTGCTTTTGCTGCAACTCCTGTAAGAGTTCCTAGTGTGTCAAAAATATCTACAAATAAGAATGAGAATAAGACTGAGAACATTTCAAGTGTAAAGATATTAGAAAAGTCTAGTTTAAAAGCTACATTTTTGATAGATGGAGGTAGCTGAACAGGACTTCCCTCTGGTAAATGAGCAACTCCCATAAATAAGGCTATTATAGTAGAAACTAGTATTCCCCATAATAATGCTCCTTTTACATTTCTTGCAGTCATAACTGCCATAATAATTAGGGCCAAGAAGAAAACAAATCCTTGTCTAGAAGCTATGTTACCGAGTGTTAGGGAAACATCTCCTAAAACAATTATATTAGTATTAATAAGTCCGATTTCAGCAATAAATAGACCTATACCAACAGATACTGCTTTTTTTAATGTTATTGGTATAGCATTAAATAATGCTTCTCTTACTCCAACTAGTGAAAGTAACATAAAAATAATACCTTCAATAAAGACTGCTGTAAGAGCAAATTGCCAAGTTTTTCCCATTTGTAGAACTACAGTATAGGTAAAGAAAGCATTTAGGCCCATACCGGCAGAAAGTCCGAATGGAAGGTTGGCATAAAATGCCATAACTAAAATTGCTATAATAGATGCGATAATTGTAGCAGTAAATACGCCACCCTTATCCATACCAGCATCTCCCAAAATAGTTGGGTTTACAGCTAGAATATATGACATAGTCATAAATGTAGTTATTCCAGCCATGATTTCTGTTTTGAAATCAGTTCCGTGTTCTTTTAATTTGAAAAATTTTTCAGTAAAAGATGCATTTGAATTTTTTTCCATATTTTCCTCCTATTTTATACACCTGTATTATATCATAATATCCATTTAAAAACTTTATTTTTAATATTTATATAATATAATAATCAGTAAGGAGGATCCTTTTGACTAAAAAAAATTTAATAGAATTAATAATAATTATAATTGGAATTGCATTGTCGGGATTTTTTTCATCTTCAGAAACAGCAATGACATCAACTTCAAGCTTAAAATTAAGGCAACTTGAAAAAAATAAGGTAAAAAATGCTTCTTTATTAAAAAGATTAGTAGATGATATACAAAACCTACTCACTACTATACTAGTTGGTAATAACATAGTTAATATAGCGACAACAACTGTTGCTACTATATTTTTCACGGACTTATTTGGCGCAAAAGGTGCAGTTATGTCTGCTACGATATTAACTATTTTAGTCTTGATTTTTGGAGAAATTACACCAAAGATGATTGCCCAATCTAAAAGTGAAGAGGTAGGTTTAAAATTTGCAAAACCAATCTATATATGTACTGTTATTTTAAAACCAATTGTTGTAATTTTAGGACTTATTACAAAAACTCTTACTAAAACTTTTATAAAAGATTCACAAAATAGCGATATAGTAACAGAAGAAGATATAAGAACTATAGTCGATGTTAGTGAGGAACAAGGAGTTATAAATATAGAGGAAAGCGAAATGATCAATAATGTTTTCGAATTTGGAAGACGTGATGTTTCGGATATTATGACTGCAAGAACAAATATGGAAGCTATAGCCCTAGATTCAACAAAAGAGGAACTATATACTTTTCTAAGGGAATCTATGCATTCAAGAATCCCAATCTATGGAGACTCCATAGACAATATTATAGGTATATTTCACATGAAAGATATAGTCAACTTTATGACAGAAGGAAGAGAAATAGATCTTAAAGAACTCGCAAGACCTACTTTTTACGCTTATGAAAATATGGATATATTCGAACTTTTTAAAAGTATGAAGCAAGTAAATGTTTCTTTGGCAATAGTTGTTGATGAATATGGAGGAACAAGTGGTCTTGTTAGTATAGAGGATATAGTAGAAGAGTTGGTGGGAGATATTTATGATGAGTATGATCCAGAAGAAAAAGAAGTTATAAAGATAAATGAATATGAGTACTTGGTAAATCCAGCTCTCCACCTTAATGATTTTAATGATTATTTCAAAATATCTTTAGAAGAAGTGAAAAATGACTCTATAGGTGGCTTCTTGACTGATCACCTTGATAGACTTCCAAAAGAAGGTGACTCGATTAGAGTAGATAATATAATAATTTCAGTAGAGAAAATGGATAGGTACAAATTGAACTTATTGAGAATTAAATTTCCATTTAAAGAAAGGTAATTAAATGAAGAATACAGTTTATATTACAGGACATAAGAATCCAGATACAGATAGTATAGTTTCAGCGCTAGCATATGCAAACTTAAAAGAAAGAAGAGATGGGGTTAGAGCAATTCCTCTAAGACTTGGTCACCTTAACAAAGAATCCGAGTTTGTTTTAGACTATTTTGGTTTAAAAGCTCCTTTAAAAAAGGAATCAATGAAGCCTCAGGTAAGGGAGCTAGATTATGACTATGCCTATAATATAGATGAATCTTTGCCTGTAAGAAACACTTGGTCTATCATTCAAGAAAATAAGTTGAATTCTCTTTTCATAGTTGATGGAGAAGAAAAGTTAAAAGGAATAGCTTCTCTTTCTAATTTAACTGAATCCTATATGGATATTTGGGATGATAAAATTATAGGAAGAGCAAATACACCACTTGAAAATATTATAGACGTCTTATCAGCAGATAGAATATTAATTCCTCAAGAAGGAAGAGACTTTAGCGGTAAAATGACTGTTTTTGCCATGAATGAAAAAGATTTAGAGGCAAGAGATTTTATTAGAGAAGGTGATATTGTCATTACTGGCAATAGGAAAGAAGCTCTAGAATTTTTGATAAATAGTAAAGTTTCCCTAATTATAATAACTAATGGATCTGGATTCGATAAAGAACTTATAGGATTAGCTGAAAAAAACAAAGTTACTATTATTTCTACAGAATATGATTCCTTTATGGCAGCAAGACTTCTTCCTATGTCTATTCCTGTTAAAAATGTAATGAGTACAGATAATTTGGTTTACTTCAAGGAAGATGATTCTATTGACCATGTAAAAGAGATTATGAGACAAACAAGGTATAGATCTTATCCAGTTGTTAATGCTAGGGGTAAAGTTATTGGAGCTATTTCAAGATACCATCTTATTTCTTCAGAAAGAAAAAAATTAGTTTTAGTAGACCATAATGAAAGAAATCAATCCATAGATGATATAGATGAGGCAGATATTGTGGAGATAATAGACCATCATAGGGTGGCTAATGTTGTAACTAGTGCCCCACTATTTTTTAGATCTGAACCTGTTGGTTCAACGGCAACTATTATTTCTAAGATGTTTTTTGAAGCAGGAATTAGACCTTCTAAGGAAATAGCAGGCTTGCTTTGTGCTGCTATTATTTCTGATACTCTTTTGTTTAGATCACCTACAACAACAGATACAGATAAAAGATGTCTTGATAGATTAACTAAGATTGCAGACTTAGATCCAGAAGAGTTTGCAATGAAGATGTTTAGAGCAGGCACTAGCTTAAAAGGAAAAACTCCAGAAGATCTTATAGATGGAGATGTAAAAACCTTTAATATAAGTGGAAAAGATGTAAGGGTTGGTCAAGTTATGACTATGAACCCAGAAGAACTGCTTCCAATCAAAGATGACTTAACTAAACTTATGAAAGAAAAAATAGCCTCTCGTGGAGAGACCACTTTCGTTCTTGTTCTTACAGATATTTTTAATCAAACAAGTGAGCTTTTAGTAGTTGGAGACTATATAAGAGAAATAGAAAGAGTCTTTAAAAATAAAGTTGAAGACGGAACTATAACTGCTCCAGGAGTCCTATCAAGAAAAAAACAAGTTATACCCAAAATAACAGAAGCAATTGTTTCAGCAGAAATAGAATAATAGATATAAAAAAAAGGACCCATACAGGTCCTTTTTTAATTCAAACTAATGCTTAAATTAATCATTAAGTTTTTCTAAAAGGTAGTCAGGGTCGAGTCCATGCACCATACATGCTTCATCCAAAGATTCGTATAAAGCTGAAGGGCAGGCAATACAACCTAATCCTACACTTAAGAATGTATTTATAGATTCAGGTTTAGCCTGAATGATTTCGCCAATGAGCATATCATTAGTAATTTTTACTTTTGTGTCTTTTTTTTCTTCTGTTGCCATTAAACATCCCTCCTTTTATATATATACATTCTACTTTAAATTAGGGAAAAAATCAAAGTAATTTAATAGGAATTAGAAATTTTTTCATAAATACTACAAAAAAGGTATGATATAAAAGGAGGACATATGAAAAGTAATTTATTAAACGAAAAAGAAAAATTATTAAGAGAAATAGAAGAAGATAGAGGCGAACTTTTCTTATTAGAAGAAGATAATATAAAAAAATCTTTTGGAAAATTCTTTATAAAACCTTTGGCTTTTGCGATTATAGTTGGAGTTTTATTAAAATTTATGAATTTTGGAGAAGATAAAATTATAGGGGGATTTTTAATTGCTTTTTTTGCCTTGCTTTTAGTATTTTCATATAAAGCAAAAAAAGATTTTCAAAAAAGAGCAGAAAAAGTAAATCAAGAAAAAATCAAAATTCAAGCTGATATTTTTTCTAAGGCAAAAAAGTTAGCAGATATAGAAAAAGAGTTAGTAGCAGACTAAAATAAGATTAGTAAATTTGCAAGGAGATAATTTATTAGTATAATATTAGCAGTCGTAACAATACAGTGCTAAGGAGGTCGCATGAGACAAGAATTTAAAGCAGAAGCAAAAAAAGTTATGGATCTTATGATCAATTCAATTTATACAGAAAAAGAAATTTTCTTAAGAGAACTTATATCAAATGGGTCAGATGCTCTAGATAAAAGATATTATGAAGATTTGAAATCAGAAAATGAAGTAAATAAAGATGATTACTATATTGAACTTATGCCAAATAAAGAAAAAAGAATTTTGACAATAAAAGATACAGGTATAGGTATGGATAAGAATGATCTTATAGAAAATCTTGGAACTATAGCCAAATCAGGAACTGAAAGTTTTAAAAAGAAAATGGATAAATCAGATTTAGACCAACTTATAGGACAATTTGGTGTTGGATTTTATTCATCATTTATGGTTGCAGACAAAGTAGAAGTAAAGACAAGAAAATCAGGATCTAATCAAGCATATATTTGGTCAAGTGAAAATGCTGATGGATTTACAATAGAAGAAATTGATAAAGAAGATATCGGTACAGAGGTTACTCTTTTCTTAAAGGAAAATGGAGAAGACGAGTCCTATGATGACTATGTTGATCCATACTTTTTGAAAAACTTGGTCGTAAATCATTCAAACTATATTAGATTTCCTATTAAAATGCTTATGAAAAAATCAAGACCGGCAGAAGATTCTACTAAAGAAGAGCCAAAATATGAAGAATATAAGGAATTAGAGGTTTTAAACTCAGAAACACCTATTTGGAAAAAATCTAAAAAAGAGCTGAATGAAGATGATTATAAAAACTTCTATAGAGACCAAAATTATGGTTATGATGAACCACTTTCTTATCTTCATTTAAATATAGAAGGTCTTGTATCATTTAAAGCATTAATATTTATACCAAAAAAAGCTCCGTTTGATTACTATTCAAAAGACTATCAAAAAGGACTACAACTATATTCTCATGGAGTAAAAATTCAAGATAGGTGTGAAGACTTAGTAGAAGATTCTTTTTCATTTGTAAAAGGTGTAGTAGAAAGTGATGATATATCCTTAAATATTTCAAGAGAAACTCTACAAAGAGACAAACAATTAAGATTTATAGCTAAACAAATCAACAAAAAGATTAGAGACCATATACTAGATTTACAAAAAAATAATAGAGAAGATTATGAAACTTTCTTTAATGAATTTGGTAACACTATAAAGATGGCAATTTATGAGTCATATGGAATGAATAAGGATAACTTACAAGATTTATTATTATTCCATTCAAGAAAAGAAGATAAACTCATAAGTTTAAAAGAGTATAAAGACAATATGGCTTCTACAGAAGAAAATATATTTTATGCAGTAGGAGATTCTTTGGATAGAATAAAATCATCTCCACAACTAAATTCAATTGACGAAAATAAAGACGTACTTTTACTTACAGAAAAGCTTGATGAATTCTTAATTAAAATGTTAGGAGAATATGAGGAGAAACCATTTAAATCAATAAATCAAGTAGATGATGAAGAAACCAAAGATGAAGACAAAACCGAAATTATAAAAGAAATAGAAAAAGTTTTACCAGAAGAAGTTGTGGAAGTAAAACTAACAGATAAACTTAAAGATATTCCTTCCAT
>JBQDYR010000097.1:311-6991 GCA_052105355.1 Anaerococcus sp. | reverse complement strand
AAGATTCTGAACAAGTTGTTGAAGATGAAGATTCTGAACAAGTTGTTGAAGATGAAGATTCTGAACAAGTTGTTGAAGATGAAGATTCTGAACAAGTTGTTGAAGATGAGAATTTAGACCTAGAAGAGACTGAAGAATCTTCTAACGAAGAAATTTCAGACCAAGATCTTTTACAAGCAACAAACAACTTTAAAGTAGAAACTTATAATGCTAACTCTTCTATTTCATTAGCAAAGCAAGAAAATAAGGTAGAGGAACCTGTAGTAGAAAAATATGCTGAAAAGTTTGTTAATGTAGAATTTTTGAATGTAAGAGAAGCAGCTTCTACTGATGCAAATATTGTAACAACAATTCAAGCAGGTGATAAAGTTACAGGAACTATTGAAGGTGATTGGTTAAATACTGATCAAGGATATATAAAATTAAGTTACTTACAAGATTCATATCCACAAACTTTAGTAGATAAAATTAAAGCTAAAAAAGCAGAAGCAGAGAAGAAGGCTCAAGAAGAAGCACAAAAAAAGGCAGAAGCAGAAAAGAAAGCTCAAGAAGAAGCACAAAAAAAGGCAGAAGCAGAGAAGAAGGCTCAAGAAGAAGCACAAAAAAATAAAGCTGTAAATTATACAGGTTGGGTAAATACTGCTGGTTTAAATGTTAGAAGTAATTCTTCTACAAATGGATCTATCTTAGGAACTTTAACTAAGGGTGATAAAGTATCTGGTGTATTACAAAATGGTTGGATTAAGTTTAACTTTAATGGAAGAGAAGCTTTTGTAAAGGCATCTTATGTAGTTGATTATGAAGTAAAAAAACCTGCTCCAGCACCTACGCCTGTAGTTGAACAAAAACCACAACAACAAGTAAATAGCATTCAACAAGCTCCTGTTGTTCCAACAGGAAATGGTCAATCAGCAGCAAATATTGCTCAACAATTTGTTGGATATCCATATGTATTCGGTGCAAACAATCCATCTACAGGATTTGATTGTTCAGGTTTAGTTTATTATGCTTATAGTCAATTAGGTGTAAACTTGTCTAGAAATTCAGCTGCACAGTTTAATAATGGTTATGCTGTTGACATAAATAATCTAGTACCTGGTGACTTGGTATTCTTCTCTTATGGTGGAAATATTGATCACGTAGGTATGATAACAGGATATGATGGAACATTTATCCATGCTTCAACTCCTGGAACTGGTGTTATATATGGGAATGTCTTCTCTAGTAATTATCAATCTGTGTACAGAGGGGCAAGAAGAATATTCTAAAGGAGTTATAAGCGTCCATTGGGGCGCTTTTTTTATGAGAAAAATGAAAATAATAAATTCAGATAAGATAAGAAATAAATTGTTAGAAGATATAAAAAAAAACACTGATAAAAAAATACTTATTATATATCAATCAGAAGATAAATCTGTTATTCAATACAAAAACTCTATTATTAAAAGATGTAAAGAACTTAATATACAGTATGATGATAAAGAATTTGATAAAAATAGAAATCATTTTGATATATTATCATATATAAAAAACGTAAAAGACTGTGATGGTTTTATTTTGCTTCAACCATTATCAGAAAATACAAACTTATCTTTTTTAAGAGAGTATATTAAATTGAGAGATTTAGATGGTTTTACATATAATTCCTTAGGGAAGATAATGGATAAAGATTTTAGTAATATTCCACAAACTGCAAAATCTGTGATAAGATTTTTGAAATTTTTAAATGTAGAACTTGAATCAAAAGATATAGTAATAGCAAACTCTAACAATGTAATTGGAAAGCCATTGGCCATGTATTTAAGTGCTAAAAAAGCAACTGTTACTTTATTTAATTCAAAAACAAAAAATCAAAGAGAAAAAATAAAAAAATGTGATATATTTATATCAGCTATAGGAAAACCACATTATTATGATAAGACCTATTTCAGAGATGGTCAAATTTTAATAGATGTGGGTATGTCTTTTGAGGATGGGAAACTTAGAGGAGACATAAATAGATCAACACTTCAAAATTTAGACATTGTTCTTATACCAGCTATATCAGGAGTTGGTTCAATAACAACCCTATCTTTATTGGAGACTTTAGTAAACGAAAAGGAGATATAATATAATGCCAATAGTAAAAACAGAAGAAGAATTGGAAAAATATAAAGAATTTTTGAAAGATAATCCTTATGCAAGGCCAATGCAAGATCCTAATTGGGGTAAAGTAAAGGAAAACTGGTCTCAAGATTTGGTTTATCTAGAGGTTAATAAGCAAATTATTGCTGCTATGTCAGTAATTGGGATAAAAAACTCTAACGGTAAACACTTCCTTTACGCCCCTAGAGGACCTGTATGTGATTTTAGTAACTATGAGTTAGTAGATGAGTTAATTAAAGAAGCAGAGCCATTAAAAGACAAATACGATGCTTTTCTTCTTAGAATGGATCCTGAATTTCCTTTTGAAGAAAGACCTATCCACGAATATACAAAAATGGGTTACGATTTTAGATCTATAGGTGAGGATATACATTCTTTTACTCAACCACGATACAATATGATAGTAGACACTAAAGGATATGATGAGGAAGGATTATTAAATTCTTTTTCTTCTAAAGGTAGATATAATATTAGAAAATCTATAAGATCTAAAATAGTAACAAAAATGGAAACTAATGAGAAAACTTTGGAAAAATTTTACGAACTGACAGAGATTATGGCTAAAAGGCAAGGAATTGGATATAGACCAAAATCCTATTTTAAAAGGCTAATTGACCATTTTCAAGCCAAAATATTCACATCATATTATGAAGATACTGCACTTAGTTCATCCATTTTAATACCTTATAATGATAAAGTATATTATTTGTATGCAGCAAGTTCAAATGAGATGAGAAATAAGATGCCAAATTACAATATGATTTGGGAAGAACTTAAATGGACAATGGAAAATGGTTATAGATATTTTGATCTTGGTGGAACTTTCTCACTAGATGATAAAGATGGATTATATAAATTTAAAGAACATTTTTGTAATCCTCACAAGTATACTGCTTTTATAGGTGAGTTGGATGTAGTATATGATAGGGAAAAATATAAAGATTTCTTAAAAAATAAATAGTAAAAAATACACCCCTAAGTTTAAAACTTAGGGGTGTATTACTTTAGATTAATTTTTTTGCGGCATCAACTGCTTTTTGGTAGTCTGGTAATTCAGTATTTTGATCTAAATATTCTACATGTTTAATAATATTGTCTTTATCAACTACAAATACAGATCTATTTTGTAATTTTAATTCTTTAATCAAAGTACCATATTTTTCTGCAAAATCTAAGAAATTATAATCAGATACTGTTTTTACTTGTTCAATTCCCTTAGCTGAGCAAAATCTTTTTTGAGCATAAGGTAAATCATTTGATATAGTTACAATTACAACATCTGGACTAATCTCAGCAGCTGCTTGATTAAATTTTGTGGTTTGAATTTCACAAGTAGATGTATCAAGAGAAGGTACTACAGATAAAATTTTTATTTTACCTTCTTCAGAATCATAAAAATCATAAGTTGATAAATCATTATTAACAGCCTTAAAATTAGGAGCTGTATCACCAACTTTTAATTCTTTTCCTATAACAGTAACTTCTTTTTGACCAAATTTTTTTCTTCTTTCTTCCATATCGACTCCTTAATTATTTTTTAATAATTCTTATTAATTAATATACCCGTATAGGTCTTTATATAACATGGTTTATGAAAATTAGCGTTTTTTAAAGAAAAGCCAATTAGATATTGTAAGAAAGGCAACTTTAAGGTATAATTAGAAAGTATGAATAATAGATATGAGGAGGAGACATGGCAGATTTAAATTTACAAGCTCAAAAAAGAGAAGCTGTAGGTAAAAATAAAGTAAATAAACTTAGACAACAATCTATAATACCAGGTGTTGTATATGCTAAAGATGAAGAAAATCTAAATGTTCAAATAACAGCAAAAGACTTTGAAAGTATTTTATCAAAAGCAGGTACTTCAACAATTATAAACTTAGAAGTAGAAGGTGAAGAAGTTCCAGTATTGATAAAATCATATCAAACTCATCCTTTCAAATCTGAATTCCTTCATGTTGATTTCCAAAAAATCAATGCTAATGAAGTTATCAGAGTTAACATTCCAGTTGTATTACATGGAAGAGATGATATAAAAATACAACCATCAGTTCTTATTCAAAATATAGATAATATTGATGTAGAATGTTTACCAAAATACATACCACAAACAGCAGAAGTTAATGTTAGTGATATGCAAATTGGTGATACTTTCACTGTGGCTGACTTAGATGTAGCAAAAATTGATGATGTTACACTTCTAATTGAAGAAGATGAACTTGTATGTTCACTACAAGAACCTCAAGAAGAAGTAAATGAAGATGATCTTGAAGGTGAAGAAGTAGATGCTGATGAAGTACCAACAGTGGATGAAACTGAATCAGATGAAAATACAGAAGAATAGAAGATAAAAGAGACCGAAAGGTCTTTTTTTTTACTTATTTTATCTTAGAATTATCTAAATATAGAATTTATGCTATAATAAACGTATGAATAGTAAATTTATAGTATTTGAAGGTCCTGATGGATCTGGCAAAACAACAATTTTAAAAAAAGTTAAAGAAACTTTAAGTTTAGATGGATATAAAATCTATGATTTTAGGGAACCCGGTGGTACATCTATTTCTGAAAAGATTAGAGAGTTAATATTAGATAACTCTAATGATGAAATGACAGCAAGATGTGAAGCTTTGTTGTATGCAGCTAGTAGAGCACAACTATTAGAAGAAAAAATAAAACCTTTATTAGAACAAAACTCTATAGTATTATGTGACAGATTTGTCTTATCATCACTTATGTATCAAGGCATTGGAAGAGGTTTAGGCATAGAAAATATCAAAGATATCAATGATTTTGCTATAGGAGAGGTTAAACCTGACTTAACTATTTTTTTTAATATAGATTATAAAACAGCAATAGATAGAAAAAGAGAGAATTTTGAAACTGATAGGTTAGAAAATGAAGAAGATTCTTTCCATAAAAAAATCTTTCATGGATATATTGAATTATCAAAAAAATATGAGAATGATATAGTAACTGTTGATGCAAGTAAGACTGTAGATCAGGTAACTAAAGATTGTTTGTCAATTATATATAAATTATTGGAGGAATAATATGAAATTAGTAATAGCTATAGTTCAAGATGCAGATGTAACATTTTTGATGGATTCACTAACAGAAGAAAATTATAGGGTTACAAAGCTAGCAACAACAGGCGGGTTTTTAAGAGAAGGTAACACAACTTTACTTATAGGTGTAGAAGAAAAAAATTTAGATAAAGTAATAAAAATTATCGAAGACAATTGTAAAACAAGAACGACATCTACTACAGTATTAAATCCATCTGCTGAATCTCCACTTTTGGGAACATCTATTCCTATAGATATTAACCTTGGTGGAGCAACAGTATTTGTGCTAGATATAGCTCAATATATTAGAATCTAATTATGGAAAAATTAAAGACTCAGATAAAAAACAACAGAATTTCTAATGCTTATATTTTTGAGAGTCAAAATTCTATTTACAATCTAGAAAAAGCTAAAGAATTTGCTGATTTAATGTTCAAATCTAAGGGAATAGATTTAGATATAAATAATAACCCAGATTTGATCATCATTAATAAAGAAAATGATACGATTAAACTTGATGATGTTAGAGAAGTTATAAAAGGAATATATCTAAGACCAAATAACGGTAAAATCAAGGTATATATCTTCAATGACAGTCAAAATTTAAGGATAGAAAGCTCAAATGCTTTATTAAAAAGTATAGAAGAACCATCCTCATATTCTTATCTTATATTTACAACCACAAACGCATATTCACTTTTGCCAACCATAAGGTCTAGGTGTCAAATTGTAAAGCTCAATAAAGATAGAGATGAAAATAATATTGATCAAAAAAAATTAGCTGATATTATTTCAAATATTATAGATGGTAAATTAGAATATTATTATAAGAATAAAAGTTTCTTTGAAACATATAAAGAAGACAAGAATGATTTATTTGATTCTGTAATTCTATATTTTAATAAAATATTACATTATAAATATGCTGGGATCAATTTTACAGACCAAGAAGAATTTTATTATATAAAGAAAATTGATAAATTATCGTTTGATTTTTTAGAAGATATGATTATAAAGACAGAAGAAATTAAATCAGGATTTAAATTTAATGCTAATTACGATTTAAGTATAGAAAAATTAGTATTTTATATTTATAGAAAGGCTAGGCAAGATTGTTAGTTGTAGGAGTAAAATTTAAACCATCTGGCAAAAATTATTACTTTGATCCAAATGGTTATTCTTTAAAAGAAGGAGATAGGGTTATAGTTAATTCAAACAAGGGTACAGTATTAGGAAAAATAACCTTGGTTGATAAAGATATAGATGAAAAAAATTTTTCTAGCGCAATCAACCCCATTCTTAGACTTGCTGATCAAGAAGATTTAAAAAGAGATTATTTAAATAGAATAGAAGCTAAGGAAGCTATAAAATTATGCCAAGAAAAGGCAGATAAATTAGATTTGAATATGAAAGTAGTGGATGGTGAATTCACATTTGATAGATCAAAATTAATTCTTTATTTTT
>JBQDYR010000097.1:0-301 GCA_052105355.1 Anaerococcus sp. | reverse complement strand
TTAGACTCTTGGTAAAAGAACTCGCATCAGTTTATAAAAATAGAATAGAGTTAAGACAAATTGGAGTTAGAGATCATGCAAAAATGTTAGACTTTCATGGTATATGTGGGGAAAAATGCTGTTGTTCAAGATTTTTAAATGAATTTTCGCCACTATCAATAAAGATGGCTAAAGAACAAAATATAACACTTGATCCAGCAAAAATTTCTGGTGCTTGTGGTAGGCTTATGTGTTGTATTTCTTATGAGTATGATAATTATAAAGATATAAAAAAAGTTATGCCAAAACAAGGCAAAAAAGT
>JBQDYR010000096.1:2500-7012 GCA_052105355.1 Anaerococcus sp. | reverse complement strand
AGAAAGAGTACAAGGTTTCGAAGAAGCTACAGAAGGCAAAATAGAATTAGTTGCATCTCAACCTGCTAACTTTGATAGGGCTGAAGGTTTAACAGTAATGGAAAATATGATCCAAGCTAATCCAAATATTAAGGCTGTATTTTGTCAAAATGATGAAATGGCACTAGGAGCTGCAGAAGCTTTAGCTGGAAACGATAACGATATTATTATTGTTGGTTTTGATGGTAATGAAGATGCTATAGCTGCTGTAAAAGAAGGAAAGATAGCAGCTACAGTAGCACAAAAACCTGATGAAATGGGTAAAATAGCTATTGAAACAGCTCTAAAACATCTAAATGGTGAGCAAGTAGAAAAAGAAATTGCATCCCCACTAGAATTGATAACAGAATAAAAAATAAAATAACCTAATAAATTTAGAGATCTAGGACTATTGCAAATAATATTAATTTGCAGTAGTCCATTTTTTATTTGTAGTTCTTTAATGATATAATACATATAATTAATGAGGTGGTGATTTTATGGAAATAAAGATTTCAGTCAGAAACTTAATAGAATTTGTAATGAGGACAGGAGATATAGATAATAGGTTCCATGATAATAACAGGATGGTAGAAGGAATCAAAGCTCATCAAAAAATTCAAAAATCCTATGCAGATAACTATTATAGCGAATATTTTTTGAAAAACACCACACAGATAAATGATATGATATTCAAAGTAAAGGGTAGGGCAGATGGTATTTTAAAAACTAATGATGGCTACACAGTAGATGAAATAAAATCAACTACAAGAGATCTTGACGATATCACAGATTCTAATAAGTTACACTGGGCTCAGGCCATGTGTTATGCTTATTTTTTTGCTATAAAAAAAGATTTAAAAGAAATTTCTATAAGCCTAACCTATGTAAGTGTAGAAGATTATAAGACAAAAATTTTTAAAAAGAATTTTACCTTTGAGAGCCTACATGAATTTTATATATCCTTGTTAGAGGATTATATAAGTTTCTCAAAGATTTTAGCACTTAATTTAGAAAAAAGGAATGAATCATCAAGTAAGCTTACCTTTCCTTATAAGGGATATAGAAAGGGACAAAGAAAAATGTCTGTTGCAATATATACGGCATTTTTGGAAAAGAAGAAACTTTTTGTAGATGCTCCTACAGGTACAGGTAAAACTATATCTACTGTTTTTCCTGGAATTAAATCTTTTGGTGAAAACTTAGCTGATAAAATATTTTATCTTACAGCAAAAAATACCAATGCAAAAGAAGCACTAAAAGCAATATCTCTTTTAAAAGAAAAGGGACTTCAAATAAAAGCAGTTTCTATCATAAGCAAGGAAAAAATATGCCTTAATGATGAGGTTAAATGTAATCCAGAAAGTTGTCCATTTGCCAAAGGACACTTTGATAGAGTTAATGATGCCTTAAAAGATATTTTGGCAAACGAAGATATAATGGACTATGATATAATAACATCCTATGCTGAAAAATATAGAGTGTGTCCTTTGGAATTTGAATTAGATATAGCAACTTATGCAGATCTTATAATTTGTGATTATAATTATGTTTTTAATCCAAGTGTATACCTAAGAAGGTTTTTTGATGAGATAGTTGAAAGATACATATTTTTAATTGATGAGTCACATAACCTTTTAGATAGAGCTAGAGATATGTACTCATTTAAACTTGAAAAACAACGATTTGAAGAAACTAAAACTTATTTTGATAGCAAGAAAGATAGAAAAACAATCAAAAAAATAGAAGATATAATAGATATATTTGAAGAAATTTATCAAAGATATGGAAAAAAAATATTCTACTATCAAGAAGAACAAATAGATGACTTTGATAAAAAACTACTAAGTCTTTCTAAAAATATAGAAAAGAAACTAATAACAAATAGGAATTATAAATACTATGATGAACTTCAAGATTTTTATTTTGAAATAAATAATTATATTAAAGTTTCGGCTAACTACAACAAAGGATTTTATTCTACTGTAAGTTTTGATCCTAATTCTTTGGAAAAAACATTTGAAATAAAATGTATAGATCCTTCTGAAGTTCTTAAGAATAGATATAAGTCTGCTATATCCACTATATTTTTTTCTGCTACCCTATCTCCAATGAAATTTTATATGAAGATGCTAGGAGCTGAAGATTCCTTAAAGTTACACCTACCATTACCTTTTGATGAAAATAATTTTATGATCTTAAATTCTAGAATTTCAACCAGATATAAAGATAGGTACAATAACCTTATGGATATATCTGATAAGATTCACGAATTTGTAAATACTAAAAAAGGTAATTATTTTATTTTTTTTCCGTCCTATTCTTATATGGAAGATGTATACGAGGACTATAAATCAAGATTTAATGATGATATAATAGTCCAAGAAAAAATTATGAATCAAAAAGAAAGACATAGTTTTTTGCAAAAATTCACCTATGATTCTAACAAAATAGGATTTTTAGTTTTGGGGGGTATATTTTCTGAAGGAGTAGACCTAAAAGGTGAAAGACTTATAGGTTGTATGATTATTTCTGTAGGTATGCCAGGAGTCTCAAATGATAGAAATCTGATAAAATATCATTTTGATAAGTATAATAAAATGGGTTTTGATTATTCTTATACTTATCCAGGTATTAATAAGGTCTTTCAAGCTGTAGGAAGACTTATAAGGACAGAAGAAGATAAGGGAATAATATATCTATTAGATGATAGATTTTTATGGAATAAGTACAAGATGCTTTATCCAAGGCATTGGAAAAGGATAATAGAAATCTCGTCTAAAGAAGAATTAATGAAAATAACAAATAAATTTTGGAAAGAGGAATAGATTGAGAAGAAAAAAAGTTATAGATGTAAAAGTTGAAGAAATGGAGTATCCAAATTTCTCGATAGGGGACTATGAGGGAGTAAAAGTTCAATTTAAGGGAGGACTTTTGGGCCAAACTTGTAGGGTAAAGATTACTAGAAATAGGTCTACAAATAAAAAAGCAAAATTTTTAGAATTAATAGACCATTCTTATTTAGAAAATGCTAAAGAGTTTTGTCCAAATTCAGATATATGTGGAGGATGTGCCTACCAAAAACTTTCCTATGAAACAGAGCTTATGCTAAAGCTAGATATGATCAGAAAATTAATTAAAAAAGAAAATATAAGCATAGAATCTGATATTTCAATTAACAGATCACCTGTAACTAAGGGCTATAGAAATAAGATGGAGTATACCTTTGGAGATAGTGAAAAAGGAGGTCCTTTAGTTTTAGGTCTTCATAAAAAAGGAAGGTTTTATGAAATAGTTGATACAGTTAATTGCAATATAGTAGACCATGATTTTGAAAAAATAAGACAATTTGTCCAAAAATATTTCAGAGAAAAAAATGCTGACTTCTATCATAGAACCAAACAAGAGGGATTACTAAGGCATTTGGTCGTTAGAAAAGCCATGAAAACAGGAGAACTTATGGTGGTTTTAGTTACTACAAGCGATGAAGCCTTTGATGAAATAAAGAAAGATTTATTTGTTCAAGCTTTATTAAAAACTGAAACTATGGGAAAAATAATATCAGTATATCATGTTACCAATGATTCACTAGCAGATGCTGTTATTCCAGAAAAAGTAGATTTACTATATGGAAGAGATTATATTGAAGAAGAAATGATGGGATTAAAATTTAGGATTTCTCCATTTTCATTTTTCCAACCAAATGTGTTTGCAGCAGAAAAACTATATCAAAAAGCCTATGAATTTGCAGATATAAATGAAAATTCAAAAGTTTTAGACTTATATTCAGGAACTGGAACCATAACTCAAGTTATGGCAAGTAAGTGTAAAAAAGCTACAGGCATAGAGATAGTTGAAGAAGCAGTAGAAAAAGCTAACGAAAATGCAAGGATAAATGAGTTAGAGAATATAGAATTTATATGTGGAGATGTTTTAAAACAAATAGAAAATATAAGTGGAGATTACGATACTGTAGTCTTAGATCCTCCTAGAGAAGGAATAAATCCAAAAGCTATAAATAAAATTATAGATATAATGCCAGAAAAATTTGTTTATATATCATGTAACCCAAAAACTCAAGTTAGAGATATAAAAAATTTTCAAGAGAGAGGATATTCAGTAAAAAAATACCAAGTTTTTGATCAGTTTGTAAACTCAAGACACGTGGAGGCTCTAGTATTGATGACAAGAGAATAGGGTATTAAAGTCTTTAAAAGACTTGAAATCAATAGGTTTATGAGTTTTGAACTAGATAATTATCTGAATAATTTTTTATAAAAGACTACTCAGCTTTAAAAATAGTGAATGAGATGATTCAATATTAGATAAATAATTTTTGTTCTACCTAATCTTATGTATATACAATCTTCGTAGTCTGAGTGGATATCTATTATCATACTTGACAAAATTTGATAATTTAAGTAGAGTTTAAATAATACTTAAAAGAAAGGTGGAAAAATTGTGAAATTATTTCTTCAAATGTCTCCATTGGCA
>JBQDYR010000095.1:5598-7014 GCA_052105355.1 Anaerococcus sp. | reverse complement strand
GTAGTAAGAAGAACCTGTGGTTACTTAGGAGAAAACTTCTGGAATGAAGGAAGAACAAAAGAAATTAAATCAAGAGTTTTACACATTTAGAGTAAGTATTAAAAGGAGCCTTGATGAGATACGGTCAAATAAGAAAATATGATGTAGCAAATGGACCAGGCATAAGGACTTCCTTTTTTGTTACTGGTTGTGATGCTCATTGTAAAAACTGTTTTAATGAAGATTATATGAGTTTTTCTTTTGGTGATATTTGGACAAATAAAGAAACAAAAAAGATAATTGAATATTTACAATTAAATGAAGTAGAGGGACTTACTATTTTAGGTGGAGAACCATTTGAAAATACCTTAGATCTTTTAGAAGTTATAAAGGAGATAAGAAAACATTCGGAAAAGTCTATATGGATATATTCAGGATTTATCTATGAAGTTTTATCTAAAATACCGCTGGCAAAAGAGCTTTTGTCATATTGTGATGTCTTAGTTGATGGTTTATTTGTAGAAGAACTAAAAGATTTGCGCCTTAAGTTTAGAGGCTCATCTAATCAAAGAGTTATTGATATAAAAAATAGTTTAAATAGTGGAAAAGTAATTTTAATGGATGAATATATATAATAATTGGAGGATTTGATGAAGGGGTATCTTGCAAGTCATTTTTTCAATGATGCGTTTTTTAATTGGACTGAAAACTTAGCCCAATATATAGAGGAAAATACAGAGCTTGAGCTTTACGTTCCACAAAGAAATGGATCTATTAACGATAAAAAAAATAATGATGCAATAATAACTGCAGAAAAAATTTCACAAGCTGATACAAAAGAACTAAAGAATGCTAATATACTTATTGCATGTCTAGATGGTTTAACCATAGATGATGGAGTTGCAGGGGAAATAATGGCCCATGGAGTAATGGGAGAGTTTGAACAAGAGCATGATATAGATTTTCCTCGATTAATTATTGGCCTTATAACTGATATGAGATATGAAGGAACAGGAGATAATAAACTCTATAGAAATCAAATGATTATTGGGAAAGTATTAGAGCATGGAAAACTTATTGTAGGATATGCTGGAGATGATTTTTACAAAAAAGAAATTGTTGATTTAATAAATGATTTTATTAGAAAAAATAAAAAATAGGATCCTTAAAAAAGTTGATTGGTTTAGAGTCAACTTTTTTAATTTTAAATTTAATATAAAAATCTACTATAATAATTAAATAGTATACATATAAAAATCTGAGCTATTTTTTGAATTACTCTTAGATAGTATGATTTGTGATTTAAAAAAGATTGGAAAAGAAAAATTAATATAATAATAAATCGTAACTATAAAATTTATCATAGTTACGATTTATTTATTTCTAGATATTCGGTATTATTCTATTATAGATAATTTTCATCACAATAATATTTAG
>JBQDYR010000095.1:0-5588 GCA_052105355.1 Anaerococcus sp. | reverse complement strand
GCTCTTGTTGCAAGCATTGTAGGATAGGTCATCCCATAAAGTTGAGTAAGCCATAAGGAATTGAGTAATAAATGAGATATTAAAAAGGTAAGTATCACACTTACTACTATTAATAAAAACTGCTTGTTTTTATCTTTTATAAGATACTTTTTTACTAGAGCTGGAATTACTGCTGTTAAAATTGATGATAAGGTAAAACCTAAGTGAAATTGACCACCAAGAAAAATCATAGCTCCGATAACATCAGCAGCAAGTCCACTCATAAGTCCAACCAAAGGTCCAAACATTAATCCCACAAGCATAAGAGGAATAGATGAAAAACCTATTTTTATGTTTTGAGTTATAAATATTGATAAAAACCTCGATAAGACTATTGAAATAGCAGTAAGAATAGCAGCTCTTGCAATTACTTTAGTTGTTATTCTATTATTCATAATACCTCCTTTCTATCAAAGAAGGTTCAGCGGATGCAATAAAGAATCGCAGTTATTAAAAACTTTCGTTCAAGATCAACTTCCCATTTCTTGACACTTTACGCTCTTTACCTACTCTGATATGAATATTGTATATCTTATTTTAATAAAATCAATTATTTATTAGAAGGTAGTTTAAAACCTTGATTTACAAAGGCTTTGTACATATCTTCTCTATTAGCAATAATTGAACCTTGTTTTTTTACTACTTGAGTAGAAAAAGCATCAACCCTATTATTTGCATCTCTTAAGTCATAGTAGGTTTGCATCACTTGGTCATAATCTTTAATAGAATCCAAGTATGAATCAAATTTCTCATATCCATTTTCAAACATCTTAAGATCTAATGGCATTCTAGGTTTAATTTCAGGATTTTGATTAGGTATTCCAATACCAACTCCAACAACAGGGAAGGTATATTTTGGTAGATTTAATAAATCAATCACCTTTTTAGTATTATTATGGATATTTCCAAAATAATTTGCTCCATATCCCATACTTTCTGCTCCCACAACAAAGTTTTGTGCAGCTAAACAAGCATCAGTAAAACCTTGCATAAACTTATCAAAACCAATCATAATATCATTTTCATTATTCAATTCCTTGGCTATTTCATAGTTTCTATATAGGTCAACAATAAAAATAAGAAGTTCAGGTGCCCTTCTCATATATTCTTGTAAACCTATTTCAGAAAGCTTATCCTTTAAGCTTTGATCAGTTACCCTAATTATAGAGAAGTTTTGCATACCATTACTAGATGCAGTCATATTTATTACATCAAATAATTTCTCTAAATTTTCCTTTGGGATTTTTTCTTCAGTAAATTCTCTTATAGTTCTGTGGTTTAATTGAGTTTTTATTGTTTCATTCATTATAATCACCTCTTTATAGTAATTATACCTTATCTTAAAGAAAAAATTGACATTATAAAATTATTTGATATAATCATAATTAATTAAAACGTTTTAATGGAGAAGAAAATGGCAACTATAAAAGATGTGGCAAAACTTGCAGGAGTTTCCATAACAACAGTATCAATGGTATTAAATAATACCGAGCATAAAATATCTGATAAGACTAGAAAAAAAGTATTATCTGCAGCAGAAAAGTTAGATTATAGAGCTAATAATATAGCTAGAAGTTTAGTTACTAAAAAAAGTAATTCTATAATGTTAATAATTCCAGATTTAATTAATCCATTTTTTAGTCTATTAGCTAATCAGTTAACAATATATGCAGATAAGTTGGGTTATTTTCTCTCCATATATAATTCGTATAATAAAACCATGGATGAAAAATCTTTTATAGATTTAATAGAGAGAAATTATATAGAAGCTGTACTGATAGTTGATAGGAGAGTTAAAAAGTTTAGTGAGAAAATTATAGATAAGTATAATATAGTTTTTTTAGATGAGTTTGACTACCAAAATAAAAATATTAATATTGTAACTGGTGACAATGAAAAAGGTGGGTATTTGGCAGTTCAATATCTTTTAAACAATGGATTTAAGAATATTGGTTTAAACATAGGACCTCAAAATACTCCAAATTCAACTAGAAGATTATCAGGATCTTTAAAATGTATGATAGACAATGATATAGAATATGATCCTCAAAATATCATTCATGGAGATTATAGTTTTGAAGGAGGCTATCAGGCTGGAGAATATTTTTCTAAAAGAAATATTGATGCTATATTTTCATTTAGTGATTTAAGTACATATGGTATACTCAATTATTTTTCTAAAAAAGGCATAAGAGTTCCAGATGATATTTCTATTATCAGTTATGATAATCTTCTTATGAACAAGATTATCAGCCCTAAACTAACATCTATAGATCAAAATATTGATAAGATAGCTAACTTATCTATAAAAATGATAGATGATTTAATTGATAATAAATTAATAGATAAAAAAATTTTGGTAAGTCCCAAAATAGTTAGAGGAGAAAGTGTAAAGGAGAGAAAAATTTGAAAATATTGAATTTTGGATCAATTAATATTGATAACTTTTTTTCAGTAGACCATATAGTAAGACCAGGTGAGACAATAGATTCTAATTTTTATGAAGAAAAAATAGGCGGCAAGGGTTTAAATCAATCCATAGCCTTGGCAAAAGTATTAAATAATGTTTTTCATGCGGGAAAAGTAAATAGTAAGGATTCCTTTATTATAGACTATTTCAAAGAAAACAATGTTAATACTGATTATATAAGAAAGACGGATGTTTTAACTGGATCAGCTTTTATTCAGCTAGATAAAGTAGGAGAAAATTCTATTGTACTAAATCATGGGGCAAACTTTGATATAGATAAAAAATATATTAATAGAGTTTTAAGTGATTTTCAAGAAAACGATATTTTGTTACTTCAAAATGAAATTAATAATATAGAGTATTTAATAGATCTAGCCTTTGAAAAAAATATGTTTATAATATTAAATCCTTCTCCAATAAATGAAGATTTACTTAAAATAGATTTTAATAAAATAAATATGCTTATTATGAATCAAAGAGAAGCAGAAGATATAAGTGGAGAAAAAAATAAAGATGAAATTATAGATAAATTAAAAAAATCTTATAAGAATTTAAAAGTAGTAATTACATTTGGAAAAAATGGATCCTTATACTTTGATGAAAAAACAACATTTTCACAAAAGGCCTACAAAGTTAATGTAATAGATACTACAGGAGCCGGAGATACTTTTACAGGTTATTTTGTTGGACTCTTAGCAAAGTCTTATGATATTAAAGAATGCTTAAAGTATGCATCTTCAGCATCAGCACTTGCAGTAGGGGTTAAGGGAGCCAGTAATTCAATACCAGAATTTTCCGATGTTAAAAATTTTTTAAAGGAGAAAGTATGAAATTAAAAGGTATATTAAATAGCCAAATATCAAAAGGATTATCAGATTTGGGACATACAGATCTTATTGCAATAGGAGATTGTGGACTACCTATAGATAATGATAAAAAAATAGATATTTCATTAAAATTGGGAGTACCATCTTTTATTGATGTTTTAGAAGAGATATTAAAAGATTTTTCAGTAGAAAAATATATACTAGCATCAGAAATAAAAGAACACAATAAAGACCAAGAAGACAATATTAAAAGACTATTGGATGGTGTTAAAAGTGAGTATATAACTCATGAAGAATTCAAATACAAATTGAAAGATGTAAAATTTGTTATAAGGACAGGAGAAAATACTCCTTATTCAAATATCATTCTTCAATCAAAAAATATATTTTAGGGTGATTTTATGCAAGTTACATTAAAAGATATTTATAAAAGTTTTGGAAATAATGAAGTTTTAAAAGGAGTTGACTTAGAAATCAAAGAAGGAGAGATTCATGCACTAGTTGGAGAAAATGGTGCTGGAAAGTCAACTTTAATGAATATATTTACAGGACTTTTAGAAAAAGATTCTGGAGAAATCTATATAGATGGAGAAAAAAGAGAAATAAGATCAACCGAAGATGCAAAACAATTAGGAATAAGCTTTATCCACCAAGAATTAGTTGACTTTACAGAATTAACGGTTATGGAAAATCTTTTTATGAATAATGAGATCAAAAAAGGTATATTTCTAGACTACGATAAAATGGAAAAAAGGTCTAAAAAAATCTTTGATGAATTAGATATAGATATAAACCCTAGAGAAATAGTAAAAAATCTATCTATAGGCCAAAGACAAATGATGGAAATAGCCAAAGCCAATATGAATGAAATAAATGTTCTTATCTTGGACGAACCTACTACGGCCTTAACTAATAATGAAATTGATAAATTATTTAGGCTGATAAAAAAGTTAAGAGACAAAAAAGTTTCTATGATCTATATTAGCCACAGAATGGAGGAGATATTCGCCTTAACTAATAGAGTAACAGTAATGAGAGATGGAAAGTCAGTTGCTGTTTTAGAAACTAATGAAACAAATGAATCTGAATTAGTAAGCCATATGGTAGGAAGAAACATTGGAGATTTCTATCCAGATATTGATTTTAAACGAGGAGAAAAAAGACTAGAATTACGAAACTTTACTAGAAAGGGATTTTTTGAAGATATTAATTTGGAAGTTAATTCTGGTGAAGTAGTTGGTATAGGTGGCTTAATGGGAGCAGGTAGAAGTGAAATCTTCAGATCTGTATTTGGACTCGATAAAAAAGATTCTGGTGATATTTATCTAGAAAATGAATTAGTAAATATAAATAGCCCGTCAGATGCTATTAAACATAACATAGCATTCTTAACAGAAAACAGAAAAGAAGAAGGTTTAGTATTAGGCGAAAGTATCAGAGAAAATATAAGTCTTACAAATCTTGACAAGATTAGCTCTGGATTATTTATCGATAAAAATAGAGAAAAGAAATTTTCGCAAAATTATCAAGAAAGTTTAAATATAAAATGTAATGGGATAGAAGATGTCTTAGAAGATCTTTCAGGCGGTAACCAACAAAAGGTTGTAATGGCAAAATGGTTTGGCATAGAACCAAAGATTTTGATTCTTGATGAACCAACAAAAGGAGTAGACGTTGGTGCTAAAAGAGAGATATATGATTTGATAAAAAACTTAGTTGAAAAAGGAGTATCTGTAGTATTAATATCTAGTGATTTGCCAGAACTTTTAAGTTTATCTAATAGAATATATGTTATATATGAAGGAAAACTCCAAGGAGAAATAAAAAGAGAAGACAAAAGTCAAGAAAATGTTATGACCCTTGCTACAGGAGGAAAATTATGAAGAAAATTAAAGGGAAATCTATAAAGGAAAATCCAAATTTTGGTACTTTTATTGCTCTTATTTTACTTGTTGTAATTGTGAGTGTTTTAAATAGCAATTTTTTACAAGTATCAAACTTAGTCAATCTTTTAAGGCAGCTTATAATAAATGGTTTTATAGCCTTAGGTATGACATATGTAATATTAACTGGTGGTATTGATTTATCAGTAGGCTCAACATTAGCTTTTACTTCAGCTATATTTGCAGGGCTTATACAAAATGGTATGAATTCTATACTTGCAATACTTATAGCTATAGCATTAGGTGCTGTATTAGGATTTGTAAATGGTTTATTAGTAACAAAAGGAAAACTTGCTCCATTTATTGTAA
>JBQDYR010000094.1:0-7035 GCA_052105355.1 Anaerococcus sp. | reverse complement strand
GGTTTACTTATACATAATACCAATATCAAAGTATTTTGTCAACTTAAATATGTATTATTTCCATGTTTTCTACAGCTTTATTAACTAAATTTTCAACATCTAAATTTTCTTCATAAAGTTTTACATATTTCAACCTAGGCTTTGTTATAGGATTAGATGGAGCAAAAATTGAACAACAATCATCAAAAGGTTCGATGCTTTTTTCATATGATCCTATATTTATAGATCTATCAATAATTTCTGACTTATCTAAAGCTATTACAGGTCTTAAAATAGGAAGAGATGTAGATTCTTCTATTACTGACATAGATTCTAAAGTTTGTGATGCAACTTGTCCCAAACTCTCTCCTGTAATTAGAGCGCCATATCCATGTTCTTTAGATATTTTTTCTGAGATTTTCATCATAAATCTTCTAGATAATATAGTCGTGTGGTTTCTTGGGCAATGCTCATTTATTGACTGATAAATTTCTGCAAGATTAACAGAATAAATTGTCATATCTCCAGTATACTTACTTATTATCTCAGCAAGCTCAATAGCTTTTTGGTGGGCTCTTTTTGATGTATAAGGGTATGAATGGAAATGTATAGCATCAACTTTCATTCCTCTTTTGGCCATCATAAATCCTGCAACAGGAGAGTCTATACCACCTGATAATAAAAGAAGACCATTTCCGCTTGAACCTACAGGAAGTCCTCCTTGTCCTTTATACCTTTTTGAATAGATATAAGCATGAGCTTTTATATCAATAAATACTTGAAAATCTGGATTGTGAACATCAACCTTAATATTTTCATAGTTTTTTAATAAATATCCCCCTATTTTCGCACTTAGTTCTGGAGATTTTAGGTCAAAAGACTTATCTACTCTTTTTGTAACTACTTTAAAAGTCTTATTAGTATAATCATCTCTTTCGTCAAGAACTTTTTTACATGCTTGCTTTATAGCTTCTATGTTTTTATCACACTTTAAAACTTTTGATATATATATAATTCCAAAAACTTTCTGTATCTCTGGAATCATATTATCAAGTTTTTCAAAATCTGCCTTTATGTAAAGAACTGACCCCTCTAAATACATTTGATTATAACCGATGTCTTTTATGTTTTTTTGTATATTTTTTTTAGCTCTTTCAAAAAAAGTATTTCTATTTTTTCCTTTAAGAAACATTTCTCCAAAGCTTATTGCTAACAACCATTCCATTACATAACCTTCCTTATTGCTTCAATACTAGTCTTTAATACTTCTATTGTTTTATCTAGATTTTCTTTAGTAATATCTGATGAAAATGAAAACCTAATTGCTCCATCTAAGAATTTTTTTGGAATATTAAGACTAGTTAGGATTCTATTATCAACTCCGAGAGAACATGCCGATCCAGAAGAAACATATATTTCCTCTTCTTCTAACATGTGAAGTAAAACTTCAGATTTAATATTTAAAAATGAAACATCCAATATATAGTAAGATACATTATCTTGTGGAGATATTATGAAATAGTCTTCTATTTCTTTTTTTATTAATTCTCTCAAATATAAGTTTAATTCTTTAATATAGGACTTCTCATCTTTTTTCATTAAAATTTCTAAAGCCTTTCCCATCCCAACTATAGCTGGTGTGTTATAGGTACCAGAGGAAATAACTTCTTGTCTTCCTCCATATAAAATTGGCTTTATCTTGCCTATAAAGTCTTTATTAATATATAAGCCACCTATTCCTTTGGGTCCATGAATTTTATGACCTGAAAAACTTAAAGAATCAACTCCCAGTGATTTAACATCACAAGTTATCTTTCCCAATGCTTGAGTAGCATCAATATGCAAGAGTATATGTTTATTATAGTCCTTTACTATTTTTGATATATTCTTGATATCTTGTACACTTCCAATTTCATTATTAACATAAATAATAGATACGAGTTTTGTAGATTCATTTAATGAGTTTCTTAAATCATTTAAATCTATAAAACCATATCTATCGTTTTTTACAAATTTAACTTCTTTATATTCATTATTATTAAAAGCATCGTAAACTGAAGAGTGTTCAATTAATGTTGTTATTGCTGTATTGTCTTTAGAAGAAAAAGAACCAATAATAATATTATTAGATTCTGTTGCTCCCTTAGTAAAATAAATTTCTCTAGGATTACAAGATAACTCTCTAGCAATAATCTTTTTAGTGTCTTTAATCAAATTTTCTGCTTCCATACCAAAAGAGTGTAAGGCCGATGGATTAGCAAAATATTTTTTTTCGATTTCTACTTCTGAATCTATTACTTCATCATACATTCTTGTAGTTGCTGCATTGTCTAAATAAATCAATTTATCACTTCCTTTAACTTCAATATTATAATATTATTAAGACATTATAGCAAATATAGGTATAATAAACTTATGATTACTAAAAAAATAAACTATAATGCTAATAATCTTAAAAAAAATCAAATAGTTTTGGATATAGAAACGACCGGCTTATCTTCTCTTTATGATAAACTTGTAGTTTTAGGTCTAATAACCTACGAAGATAATACTACATATATTATACAATACTTTGCAGAAGATGATTCAGAAGAAGTAAGACTTTTGAATCTATTTCTAAAAAAAACTAAAGATAAAGAAATAATCACTTATAATGGAGATACTTTTGACTTACCTTTTTTAAATACTAGGTTAGAAATAAATAAACTAGAGTCTAATATTTTATATAAAACAATGGACATATATAAAATAGTAAGATCAAAAAGGCACTTTATAAACTTTGATTCTATGAAACTTATGGATATAGAAAAGTTAGTAAATATTGAAAGAAATGATCCATCTCGTTATAAGACTATAAGTAAATTAACAGAAGAGATCAAAATTCGTGATAATCCAAAACCCATCCTAATCCATAATCAAAATGATATAATCGCAACAGAACAATTGATGAATATTGAAAATATAATAAAAGAAAAACTTTCAATAAGGTATAAAGATTACTCGTTCTACTTAATTAACGCTCATATTAGTAATGATGTTGCAAAGATAAGTCTTGAATCTTCAAAAGAATTAATTGATTCATATTTTACAAATTCTAACTACCAGCTACAAACAAAATCAAATATAGTTACAATATATTTTACAGTAATTTATGGGAAGATTCATCCTTCTCTTGGTGGTTATGTTACCAGAAATATATTTAATATAATAAGTGATAGCGACTATAGAATTAATCCTGCCTTAATTTCTATAAAAGAAGGTAAAATGTACAATTGCAAAAATATTTTAAATCATAGTCTTAAAATAATAAAAGAGAACTTAATCTTATAAGTTCTCTATTTGCCAATCAATTTCCTTTATATTATTAGACTTTAAAAAATTGTTTGTTTTAGAAAAAGGTTTAGACCCGAAAAAACCTCTGTAAGATGAAAGAGGTGAAGGATGTACACTTTTAATAATCAAATGATTATTATTTGTAATAAATTTTTCTTTTGATTGTGCATATCTTCCCCATAGGATAAAGACCATAGGTTCTTCTCTATAGTTAAGTTTTCTTATAATCTCATCTGTAAGTATAGACCAACCTAGATCTTTGTGAGAATTAGCCATATTCGCTCTTACAGTTAGTGTAGAGTTTAAGAGTAATACACCTTGTCTTGCCCATTTTTCTAGATTTCCATGATTTGGAATATAACAATTTAAATCATTATTTAATTCCTTATAAATATTTACCAAAGATGGTGGAATCGCTACATTCTCCTTTACGGAAAAAGAGAATCCATGAGCTTGACCTCTGCCATGATAAGGATCTTGTCCCAAGATTAATACTTTGCAATCTTTATAAGAAACGGCTTTTAGAGCATTAAAGATATCATGCATATCTGGGTATATTTCATAATTTTGATATTCTTTGATTAATATTTTTCTTAACCTCTTATAATAGTCTTTATCCCACTCATCCTTTAAAATTTCATCCCAATCATTACCTATATCTACAGACATTTATCCTTCTTTCTCTTCTTCAAAAAACATTATATATACAATCATTAATATAGATCCTGAAGTTATTAAAATATCAGCAATATTAAATACCGGAAAATTAATAAATGAAAATTCTATAAAATCCACTACATATCCCTGAAATATCCTATCGTAAAAATTTCCTAAAGCTCCAGATACAATCAATGATAATGCAATATTTAATATCTTCTGATTATTTTTATAATTTTTAATAAAATAAAATATAATTCCCGCCACTACTGCTATAGTTAGTATTACAAAAAAAACTCTTTTTTCTTGTAGTATCCCAAAAGCTGCACCTCTATTTTCTAAATAAATGAAATTTAATATTTTTGAGTGTATTGGATTTTCTATAAAATTATTAATTGCATATAATTTTGTAAACCTATCTAATATAAGTCCTATTAATATTAAAAAAATATATTGTATCATTTGTACTTCCTATAATATATATGAAAATTTCCTTTTTTACTCATTCCTTCTATGGAATCAAAAACGAATCTTCCTTCTTTTTTTATCGAAATAATGGAGCCCTCATCTATTATTTTTGAAGGATCTATAATATTTATATGATCAACTTTTACCGCTTTTGACTTAATTAAATCTTTAGCCTTATTTCTAGATAAATTTGAAATTTCAGAAATAATTGAATCTAATCTTAGCGAAGATACAAAGCCTCGCCCCTGTTGAAAATCAAGCTCAACATGATCTAAGATATTTTCTTTTTTAAAATCAATGCTTACACCTTGATTTTTAATCTTAGTCAAATTATATTTAACAAAATCAGCATCTTCTTTCAATAAGGCAAATTCACAAGATTCTTCTTTAATTACAATATCTCCTATATTTTCTCTATTAAGTCCCAAATGTATAAGAGCACCCAACACATCAGGGTGTTTTAGATTTTTGCATTTAAATTTCAATATTCTAATATAATCATCTATATAAATATCTCCATATGGATTAGCTACAAAAATCTTTCTTTCTACAACGGAATTTCCACCTATAAAATTTAAATCAATTCCATTAAAATCAGCTATTGATTTAATAACTTTTTGCTCATAGGGATCTAAAAAGAAAGAACCTAATTCTTGACCATTATAAAAAGCTCTCTCCAAGATAGAGATAGCTTTTTTAATAGAAGATTTTTTATTTTTATCTTGTATAAAATCTATATTATAATTTAATTTCATTTAATTTTATAATTGATTAAAATTGCCTGCAGATATTTGACTTGTTACTGACTTATCAATATTTATACCTTTTGGACAAATTAAAAATATACCTTTTGTAACTTTTTCAATTCTACCATCTAAAGCATAAACAGCTCCGCTTACAAAATCAACAATTTTTTGTTTCATATTAATTTCTATTAATTCTAAGTTTAATACAACAACTTTCTTATTTAATATATCATCAACTATTTTGCTAGCGTCTTCATCATAATCAACTGGTTCTTGTATAGATATTCTAAAATTCGAACTATTTGTAGAGAAATTTGCATCAGTCATATTTACTATATTATCTCCTCTTCTTGTCTTTCTTTTTGTTGATGAAAAAGTATTATCATATGAATTATCATAAGTAGAGTAGAGATCGTTTGATGACTTATCTGAAAGATCTGTATCAAAGATATTTGAAGAAGTTGAGCTATCAGAGCTATAGTTGTTTGTTTCTTGATCTTCTATATCTTCATCATAATCATCATAATCATCATAACTATCATCAATTCCTATAAATTCTTTAAATTTATCTAACATTATTTATACACCCTTTTTCCGAATATTTTTGAACCTATTCTAATGATATTAGAACCTTCCTTTAAGGCTAAAATATAATCATTAGTCATGCCCATAGAAATATATTTCATATTAATATTATTATAACTTAAATTTGATAATTTATCGAATAAATTTTTAAGTTTATTAAAAATAGAGGAAATATATTCTTCATCTTCAACATTAGGAGCCATAGTCATAAGACCTTCTATTTTTATATTTTGGAAATCTTGAATATTATCAAGAAGCTCATCCAGCTGATCAATATAAAAACCTCCTTTGCTTTTCTCTCTAGAAATATTTACCTGTATTAATACATTTTGAACTATCTCTTTATTTTTTGCTATTTTATTAACTTCTTTTAAAAGTCTTAAAGAATCTATAGAATGTATAAGACTTACTTCTCCAACAACTTTTTTAGCCTTGTTTCTTTGAAGATGTCCTATCATATGCCATCTTATATCTGATGGTAATTCTTCTTTTTTTGAAAGTAACTCTTGTACTTTATTTTCTCCAAAATCTCTATATCCTAAGTCATAGACTATTTTTATAGTATCTATTCCGTGCATTTTAGTTACACAAAGTAAGTTAGCTCCATCTTTTGAATACTTTTTTATATCTTGCTCGATTACTTCAATATTTTCTTTAATGGTCATAACTAATACTCACTTTTCTTATCTCTATTCATTAGATATAGTACGGATTCTTTGGGATTTTTTTCTTCATATAGAACTTTATAAAGCTCATTAGTTATAGGTAATTCTATATCTAAATCTTTTCCAAGTTCATAGATAGCTTTAGTTGTAGGTATCCCCTCTACTACCATATGTATTTTATTACAAGACTCTTCTACTGAATAGCCTTCTCCTACTAAAATTCCTGCTCTATTATTTCTAGAATGCATAGAAGTTGCAGTCACTATTAAATCTCCTACTCCGGCTAGTCCATTGATAGTTTTTATATTCGCTCCTTGTTTTAAAGCAAATTTACTCATCTCATGAATACCTCTTGTCATTATAGCCGCTTTAGTATTATCACCATATTTTAGTCCAGTTGCTATTCCTATAGAAAATGCAAGAACATTCTTTATAGCTCCGCCAAGTTCTACTCCTACAACATCATTAGATGTGTATACTCTAAAATATTCTCTCATAAAAATATTTTGTATTTTTTCAGCAATAGATAAATCATCACAAGCACAAACCACAGCTGTAGGTACATTATTTATTACTTCTTCTGCATGTGATGGACCTGATAA
>JBQDYR010000093.1:0-7147 GCA_052105355.1 Anaerococcus sp. | reverse complement strand
CTAGTTAAGGTTTCGAATGACCTTTTCTTTTTACACAATTATATGGACTCTATCCAATATTACATAGCTTATTTAATTTATAAAAATAAGCTTTATTCAAATATTCAAATTAAAGTTATATTATTAAAAAATCAATTAATTATTTAATTGATACTATAAATTCGAAACTAAAGAAAATAAACGTCCTTTAAGTCTTATTATTTAAATGATTTTTTGTAGTCTAAGTTACTTGAAGTATGATTTATTATAAAGAACCCTAGCAAAATAAACTTCAAAATAGTTCTTATTGTAATTATATATTCAGCAATAATCACTATGAAAAGTACAATAAAAGGAGAATAAAATGAAAATAAGAGTTTTAAATGAAGAAAATATAAAAGAAATTATGTCAATGAAAGGTGCTATCGAGGCTGATAAGTTAGCTTTAAAAATTTTTTCAGAGAAAAAGGCTGACATACCACTAAGAGCAAATATTGATGTAGCTGAACACAATGGTCAAAGTTTATATATGTATGGTTATGCAGCACCTGCAAATGCCTCAGGAGTAAAGATAGTATCTGTATATCCTGATAATATAAAAAAAGGACTAAATAGCGTTCCAGCAACTATGATTAATTTAAATAGCCAAACAGGAGAAGTTAACTGTTTAATGGATGGAACATACCTAACTCGTCTAAGAACTGGTGCTGTTTCTGGTGCGGCTACTGATATTCTTGCTAGAAAAGACTCTAAAATATTCGCCTTATTTGGAACTGGGGGACAAGCTGAAAGCCAATTAGAGGCAATTTTAAATGTAAGAAAGATAGAAGAAGTTAGGGTTTTTGATTTGTCCAAAGAAAGAGCTGAAGAATTTGCTAAAAAAATGAAAGATAAATTCAAAGATCAATTTGATTTTAATATTGAAGCTGCTGAAAGTTCAGAAGAAGCCGTAAATGATGCAGATATAATCACTTGTGTAACAACCGCTAAAAATCCTGTCTTTGATGCTAATAATTTAAAAAAAGGGGCTCACATTAATGCTGTGGGATCCTACACTCCTGAAATGTCAGAGATATCTGAACAAACACTCTTAAAAGCAGACAAGATATATGTAGATACATTTGACGCTGCAAAAGAGTCTGGAGATATTTTAAAACCAATACAAAGTGGTAATTTTAGCCTTGAAGATATAACAGGTGAACTTGGAGAAGTTATATCAAATAAAAAAGTTGGTAGAGAAAATGACGATGAAATAACATTCTTTGAGACAACAGGTAATGCTGTTTTAGACCTAGTAGTAAGTCAAAAGATCTATGAAGGTGCTGAAGAGAAAAATATTGGAAGTGTTATAGACCTTTAAACTATTTAAAAAATCAAAAATTTATGGCCAATAAGATAAGATCTCCTGCAGAGCATATATGAACTTTGCAAGAGATCTTATTTTTTAATCTTTTATTATTTTTTCAACTATAACTTTAATAATGATTACTAGAAGTATACAAGAAATTGTAGATCCTAGTGCTAGATCCATTCTTAGTAAAACTCTATAAATTATAAATCCTAAAAGCCATATTAGTAGGTTTTTGGTGTGGATGGATTCTTTTACGCTTTCTTTTTTTAGGATAAAGTAGTCTGTAATTTGAACTGCTATCATTGGTGCAAAGACTGATCCTATTAGGTATAAAAAATCTGTAATATCATCCATTGGATATACTATTGCTCCAACGGTTCCTATTATTGTTACGACGATTGATACTATTTTACCGTCTATCTTTTTGGAAAGTGATTCTGATGATATTCCTGCAGAATAAGCATCTAGGAAGGTTGTAGTTACAGTTGATAGGATGATTATAAGCATGGCTGCTACTCCTAGTCCTGATTTTACCATTATTAAGGCTATATCAGATTCTTGTGTTAAAAGTGCCATACCTAGTCCTATCATATACATCCAAACTGATACCAAGGAGTAGACCAAGGTTGAAATAAGAGAAGCACCTTTTTTGTTTTCTGCTACTCTTGTATAGTCACTGATCAATGGAAGCCAAGATAGTGGCATAGCTACCGCAAGTTCTATGGCCGCTCCAAAGCTCATAGCATCTCCCATTCCCCCTTCTGATAGGTCTAGGCCTTTAAATATCTTAAAGGATAAAACTATGGTTAAAAGGAACAATAGACTCATGGATACTGTGTTTAGTTTGCCAAGATTTGTTATTCCTATTTTGATCCAAAGAAGAATTAATAATCCTATTACTATTGCCCAGATTATATGGCTTGAAGTAAATACATGGGATGTTGAGATTGCACCATCATAAATCATGATTGCTGTCCAGCCTACTAGTTGAAGAACATTCAAAAGAGCAAATATCATTCCACCTTTTTCACCAAAATTCATCTTTACAGTTTCCATGGCAGATTTCTCTGTATTTGCCCCAATAAGACCGGAAAGATATAAGAGAACACCTCCTATGATATGACCTATTACTATTGCTAAAAGTGCATTTTTAAAGCCTAGGGATGCAAAATATGTTCCTGTTATTATCTCAGCTATGGAAACTCCTGCTCCAAACCAAATTAGACCATTTTCAAAATTACTTGTCTTTTTCATACTAGCTCCTTGTAGGATTCTTTTATATCAAAGGCATGATTCATCGGACCTGATCCTTTTCCTAAGTTTAATCCTGAAGCCAAGGCTTTTGAAATATAGTCTTTTGCCATTTTTACTGATGTTTTCATATCGAATCCTTTGGCAAAGTTACTTGCTATGGCTGATGATAGGGTACAACCTGTTCCGTGAGTATTTTCTGTATTTATTCTTTCTCCATAAAACCAAGTTCCTTCTCCATCTACATAAAGATAGTCATTGGCATCATTTAGGTAGTGTCCTCCCTTTAGTAGGGTTGCTGAATTATATTTTTGGGAAATTTCCTTTGCTGCTTTTTCCATATCTTTCTCAGTTTTTATATGGTAACCTACTAGGATTTCTGCTTCTGGGATATTGGGTGTTAGGATATCTGCTAGTGGAAATAGTGTTTCTTTTAGAGTTTCTATGGAATCATCTTTTAATAGTTTAGCTCCAGAAGTTGCAACCATAACTGGATCTACAACTATGTTTTTTGCTCCATATTCTTTTAATTTTCTTTCTATTACTTCTATCAAATCTTTTGAAGAAACCATACCGATTTTTATAGCATCTGGAAAAATATCTGTAAAAATTGCATCAAGCTCCTTTCCCAAAAACTCTGGGCTTGCTTCTTCTATTGCTGTTACACCTTTTGTATTTTGTGCTGTCATAGCTGTTATAGCAGACATAGCATAAACTCCATTAAGGGTCATTGTTTTTATATCTGCTTGAATTCCTGCTCCACCGCTAGAGTCTGATCCTGCAATGGTCAAGGCGTTTCTTACTTCTGTCATCTCTTCTCCTTTTTGTTTTTTGATAAATAAAAAAAAACGAAACAACAAAGTGTTTCGTTTTAAATACATATTTATTCTGAGATAATTATTATATACTTCCTACGTTGGCATTATCCAAATCAGGTCAGGTCGAGGCTAAGGCCTCCTCTCAGATCTTTAAAAGAACTCCCTTGTATAACTTTATTTTAAACCTTAAATCTTTTTCTGTCAATCTTAATATATTTTATCAAAAACTTCTTTTTAAATCCTTGTAAGTTGTAGGATTAAAAAGAATAAGGATAGGAAATATTTCTAGTCTTCCCATAAGCATAGCAAAAATTAGGGCTACTTTGGACAGATAACTCATATCTGCAAAACTTGTCAGTGGTCCAAAATCTCCTATGGCTGGCCCCACATTATTTATAGTTGTTGCAACTGCTGTGAATGCCGATTGAAAATCTTCTACATCTATAGCAACTATAAATAAAAAAACTATAAACAAGAAAACATAGAGGGCAAAATACTTGGAAACTGAAACTTCTGTATCGTAATCTACTCTCTTATTATCTAGCCTATTTATGGTTATTCTTTTAGGATTTTGTGACTGCTTTACTTGATTGAAAGCTCTCTTAACTAAAATAATAATTCTAGATACTTTTAACCCACCTGCAGTAGAACCAGCACATCCTCCTATAAACATAAGAAGAATTATAATCAACCTAGAAAACATTGGCCAAGTAGAATAATCCGCAGACACAAATCCTGTTGTCGTCATAATTGATGTAACAGTAAAGAAGGAATTGGTAAAGGCATAAGATTTGTTTGTATAATGCATAAAAATATTTCCAAATATTAGAAGACTTGCCCCTATTACTATAAATATGTACCATCTTAGCTCTTCTGAATCTGTTCCCTCTTTTATAGATCTAAAGATAGAATAGTAATAAACATTAAAGTTTATTCCAAAAGCGACCATAGCAAATCCTAGTACCATTTCTATATATCTTGAATCATAAAAACCTATTGATAAGTCCTTGTTACCAAAACCACCTGTCCCGGCTGTAGACATGGCATAAATCATAGAATCAAAAAGATTCATTCCTCCAAACAATAGGAGTATTGTTGTTATTATAGTCATAACTAGATATATAATATAAAGCGTTCTAGCTGTTTTTGAAAGCTTTGATGTAATCTTTCCAAAGGTCGGACCAGGTACTTCTGCCTGCATAATTAGAGAAGAATGCCTATTGGTTTTTGGTAAAATCGCTAGAGTAAAAACTAAAATACCCATACCTCCAACCAAATGAGAAAGTGAACGCCAAAAAATTATTGAGTGAGGTAACAATTCCACACTTTTTGCTACAGATGCACCTGTAGTTGTAAATCCTGAAATCATCTCGAAAAGAGCATCTATATAGGTTGGATATTCATTAGGAGTTAAAAGAAGTGGAAAGGCTCCAAATGCTGAAAAAATTATCCATCCCATAGCTACTATAAACATGGACTCCTTTAAATAAAAATCTGATTTATCATCGCCATGGATTACAAGAAACTTCCCTGCAGTAAAAGATAGGATTAGAGGTATTATAAAGCTTAACATATGCTCCAAACCTTCTTTGTATATAATAGATACTATTAAGGGAATAATCATCAAATAGGAGAGTATTATGAGCAATTTTCCTATAGCAAATTTTATTATTTTAGTATTCATAATTACTCCAATATATCATCAATCTCTGAAAAATCTTTATTAGTAGTCAAAACTAAGACTCTATCGCCTATTTTTAGTTTAGAATTACCATTGGCAACATAAATCTTCCCACTTATTCCATCTTTTATATAAGCAACAAGAGTATTGGCCTTAGTTTTCAAATTTTTAAGCTTTTTGCCTATTATTTTACAATTATCTATAAGATTAAATTCAATAGCTTCAACATTCTCATCTTCAAGTCTATATAGATTTTTAATAGAAAATCCGTTAGAATTTTCCTTGCTTCTAACAAGTCTTATCACAAAATCTGTTGCTGCTCTTTTAGAAGTTACTGTATCATCCATATTCAAAATTCCAGTGAGCTTTAAAAGAGATGTATTATCAACCTTAGTGATAATCTTTTTAATACCAAATCTTTTAGCAACTAAAGAGATTAGAATATTTTCTTGGTCAACACCTGTTAAAGATATAACAGCATCATAATTAATTATTCTTTCCTCTTCAAGAATATCAGGGTCTGCACCATCTGTATTTATAACTACAACATTTGGATATGCCTCTTGGATTTCATAGGCTCTTTCTCTATCAATTTCAATAAGAGTTACCTCAAAATTTCTTTTAAGAAGAAGACCTGTAAGGTAATAAGCAATTCTTGACCCACCAATAATCATTACTTTTTTGATTTCTTCATTTTTTTTAATTTCAGACTTATAGATCCTAAAAAGATCTTCACTCCCACCAGCAATATGTATAAACTCACCTTCTTGAAGAACGTGATTACCATCTGGAATAAAAATTTTCCCATCTTTTTTAGCAATACATACCAATGCTCCATCAAGATATCCATCTCTACTTAAATCTCTTAGAGACTTATTCAATAAATTAGAATCTTTGTCTATTTCTAATTGAATCATATTAACCTTATCACGGAAGAAAGCTTCTACATTATGACTTTTAGGATATTTTAAAGTTCTTTGAATTTCTTTGGCAGCATAATATTCAGGATTTACAATATTATCAACCCCCATAGATTTTCTCATGAAATCTAGATGATTAGTATATCTTGGCTCTCTTATTCTTGCTATAGTGTACTTAGCACCCATAGATTTAGCCATAAGACATGCAATAATATTAGTATCATCTTCCTGAGCAAGTGATACAAAAATATGGCATTGGTCAACATCAGCCTCTCTTAAAATCTCAGGGTCGGTACCATCACCTAAAATTCCCATGATATCATTATGAGATAATATTCTATCAAGAACTTCCTTATCTCTTTCTATTAATAAAATATTATGGTCTTCTTCTGCAAGTTGACTAATAATATATGATCCTATTTTTCCAGCTCCAACTATAATAATATTCATAAAACCTCCATAAGTAATATGAGTATAGCACATAAAAAAAATACTTTAAAGGAAAATAAATATATGAAATAAATTTATTAATAATAATAAATAAATTAACATTAAATAATTTTATAGAAAAAATCAAAATCATATTTCATTTTTTAAAATATTCTAAAATTTAATATAAGTAAGACCTATAAGATAAATTGATTATTAATAATCTTTTAGAATTAATACACTTTGACTTAATTAAAAATGATTTTTAAATTATTATTAGTTTTAAAAGCTTAAAAGTAAAGAACAGTAAAGCCTAAGGACTGGTTTATGAGTCATCTCATAATCGCTAATTATTTCTAAATAATATATTCAAACATACAAAAAGCACCAATCAAAAGATTGGTGCAGATTGGTGGGCCTCCAGGGACTCGAACCCTGGACCTACCGGTTATGAGCCGGGCGCTCTAACCGACTGAGCTAGAGGCCCCTAATAAAATTTTAATGGTGGACCTGAGTAGACTCGAACTACCGACCTCACGCTTATCAGGCGTGCGCTCTAACCGGCTGAGCTACAGGTCCAAATGGCAGGGATTACAGGACTTGAACCCGTGACATCCGGTTTTGGAGACCGACGTTCTACCAACTGAACTAAATCCCTAAATATGGTGCCCAGAGACAGAGTCGAACTGCCGACACGCGGAGCTTCAATCCGCTGCTC
>JBQDYR010000092.1:0-7215 GCA_052105355.1 Anaerococcus sp. | reverse complement strand
CTTTAAGGGGAGTAGTAAACTTACCAGATGATTTTGATGAAAAAAAGAAATACAAGTCTATAATATTCTTTCATGGACTTAGTGGAGATAGGAATGGTTCAAAATGGTTTAGGATAACAAATGCTAAATACCTTTGTGATAGAGGATATATAGTAATTAGATTTGATTTTTCAGGAAGTGGAGAATCTGATGGTAGTTTTTATGATATGACTCTTACAAGGGAGCTTGATGAGGCAAGGCTTATATTAGAGTTTGTAAAAAATCTACCATATATAGATCAAGAAGAAATTTCATGGTATGGACATTCCTTAGGAGGTCTAATTTCCTGTCTTTTAGCAAAAGAACTTTCTCCAAAATCGTTAGTACTTTTAGCACCAGCATGTGATATTACAAAACCAGAATATCTGATTGATAAAAGTATGGCTTTAGAAATGATTATAGATAGGACTTCAGACTATAAAAATTATGAAGATAGAAAAAACTTGTTAAACCGTATCCCTATAGAAGAATATGATTTTGGTGGGGTAAAGATTCACAAAAACTTTTTTGTAGATCTTCTCCAATATGATGCCTATGAAAAAGCTAGTTTATATAATAAAAATGTTCTTATTATTAGAGGAAGTTTAGATGATTTGGTGGATAGAAAATCAAATGAGAAACTTGCAGATACTTTTAAAGAAGCATCATATATAGAAATAGAAAATACAGATCACTCTTTTACAAATGAGGATGCTAGAGACAAAGTATATAAAATTATTTATGAGTTTTTAGAAAAAGAGTAATAAAAAAGCATTCCAAGTAGAAAAACTACTTGGAATGCTTTTTTGATTTTTTATTAAATATATTATTTTAATTCTAAGCTATTTTCCCAAAGACCATGGATATTGCAATAGCTTAATGCGTAAAGTGTACCTTTTTTTTCTGTTGTGAAAGTTGTTACAGCTTTTGGTTCTGTATAAAGTTCACTTTCACCGTGAGCTTGGCAACTATATCCAGCAATTTCAACAGGAAGTTTTTCACCTTCTGCTAAAAAGAATACTTTAATCCAACCTATATGATGTTCTAAAGTATTTGGATGAGGGATTTCTTTACCTACAGTTGCGCATACTTCGTATTTGTTTTCACCAAGTTCTTTAACATCAAGTTCAGGAACGTGTTTTTCGTTTTTCCAATCTCCAGATTGTACAGTTTCAGTTAATAACATAAATAATCCTCCTTAAAATCGTTTGCTAATACTTATATCATACTACAAAACATAAAAAAATCCACTCTAAACCAATAAAATTTATCAGATATTGATAATACAACCTTTCCCAATTATATATAAAAGAATTAAAAATTCGTTGATAATTATTATATTAAGGGTAAAATTTTAAACGAATTGTTAAAAAACTATTTTTATATCAAAAGTCAAGTAATTTAATCTGAACTTTGTTATAATAGACACATGAGTAAAATTATAATAACAACAAGCTTTGGTCTTGAAGCTTTAGTAAAAAGACAATTGATAGATTTAGGATACGAGCAAATGGAAGTTGATGATGGAAAAGTCATCCTTGAAGGAGATCTTTCAGATCTTCCTAAGCTTAATATAAACCTAAGAGAGGCCGATAGGGTATATCTTGAAGTTTTAAATTTCAAGGCCTTCACCTTTGAAGAACTTTTTGAAAATATAAACGCCTTTGATTGGGCAGATTTAATTTCCAAAGAAGGTAACTTTATAGTAAATGCAAGAACTTATAAATCTAAGCTATTTTCACTGAGATCTATTCAGTCAATTTCAGAAAAGGCCATAGTTGGATCTTTGCAGAGAAGATATAATATAACTACTTTTCCAAAATCAAAAGAAAGATATAATATAGAAGTTATGATAGAAAAAAATATAGTTTCTGTCTGTCTAGATACATCAGGAGAAGGCCTACACAAGAGAGGTTATAGGGAGGATACAGTAAAGGCACCACTAAGAGAAAATTTGGCTGCAGGACTTGTAGATTTATCTTTTTATAATTCTGATAGATTTTTGTTTGATGGATTTTGTGGGTCTGGAACTATTCTTATAGAAGCAGCAAGGATTGCAAGAAATATTGCTCCAGGTATAGATAGAGACTTCGATTTTTCTCACTATAGTTTTTTTGATAAGAAAGTTTTTGATAGGGCTAAAAAAGAGGCTCTAGAAAAAATTGATTACTCGAAAAAACTAAACATCCTAGGGGCAGATATATCATCAAGAGCAATTACTCTTGCTAAGCAAAATGCTATAAATGCTGGAGTAGAGGAAGATATTTCTTTTATAACAAGAGATATAGAATCTGTAGCTTTGAAAAATGACTATGGAATTTTGATTACAAATCCACCGTATGGCCAGAGACTTTCAAGAACAGATATGGATGAAATATATAGAAAACTTAATTCTAAGTTCTTAAAACTTGACACATGGTCTTTGTACCTTATAAGTGGAGATAGAAATTTTCAAAGAAATTTTAAGAAAAAAGTTTCTAAAAAAAGAAAACTCTACAATGGTGGAGAAAAAGTTGACTTTTATCAATATTTTGGTAAAAAACCTAAAAGTAAAGAGAAATAAGTTAGAAATAGTCTGGAGGGGATTAATATAACTGAGAATAATAAAAGTAAAAAAAAGACTTGGTTAACAATCATTTTGTTTTTGCTAGGTGCATACCTTCTAATAACAGTGATTTTTAGCTTTATAAATTTACCTAATACTTATATAAATGGCAAAGATGTTTCCTTTGCATCTAAACAAAGTGTTCTAGATGATTCTATTAAAAACTTTGATGTAAGTATTAAGGGAAGAGATGAAAAAGAATTAAAATTTAATGTAAAGGATATAGACTATATTGCAAAAATACCAGAGGATGCAAGTCTTGATCAAAATCCTTTTTCATGGCCTATGGCATTTTTGAAAAATGAAGATAATGGTTTTAAATTTGACTATATGGTCAAGTATGATAACGATAAATTAGAATCGATAATTAAATCATCATCACTTATGACAGATGTAGAAAAACCTGAAGATGCTAAAGTAGAGTATAATAATGGAAAATTTGAAGTTATAAAAGAAATACAAGGAAATGAGATCGACTATGATAAACTCAAAGATGAGATTATAGAGGCTATACGTACACACAATAGTCAAGAAATTGTACTTGATGACTCTTTTTATAAGGCACCTAAAGTTACTGAAAATGATGATATTATAAAAAAAGAGCTAGAAGATTCTAAAAAAATTGAAGCTCTAACTTATGATTTTAATATTAATGGCTACGATAAAAAACTTGAAGGTGATACATTAATCGATATGTTTGATAGCGTAGAAGGCAAATTTGAATTGAATTATGATAAAATATTTGCATATGTAAAAGAAATAGCAAATGAAACTGATACCTATGGCAAAGATAGAAAGTTTAATGCAACAGGTATTGGAGAAATAACTGTAAATCCTGGTGTATATGGTTTCATATTAGATGTTGCAAAAACTGTAGATAATGTATACAAATTTGTAGATCAAAGACAATCTGGGACTATAGAACCAGAGTATGAAAGAAGAGGTTTCACTAGAGAAGCAGATGGATCTGATATTGGATCTACTTATGTCGAAGTAGACTTATCTAGACAACATATGTGGTATTACAGAGATGGAAACTTGGTTTTTGAATCAGATTTGGTTTCAGGAAATCTTGGGGAGAGGGCTTTAACCAACGTTGGAGTAGGATCTATTCTCTCAAAAGAAAGAAATGCTACACTTAAAGGAGAAAACTTTGATGGAGTAAGTGAGTATGAAACTCCAGTAGACTATTGGATGCCTATTGGTTGGGATGGAGAGGGTTTCCATGATGCTCCATGGAGAGAAAGTTTTGGTGGAAATATTTACCAAACTAATGGAAGTCATGGTTGTTTAAACATGCCTCCATCTATAGCACAAAAAATTTTTGAACAAGTAGACTATTTAACTCCAGTAATAGTTTATGAATCATCAACAAACTTTTCTCCACCAATGTCATATTAAAAATTACAAAAGTGGTATCATTAATTTGATATTCACTTTTTATATTATGTAGAAAACAATCGGAAGGTAAAAAAATTGATAGAAATAAAAAACTTAGCATATAGTTACAGGTCTGACCATGATGAGGCGGACACCGTAGAAGAAACAATCGCTATAAAAGATTTATCAATGACTGTAGAAAAAGGAGATTTTGTTGCTCTTTTGGGTCACAATGGTTCAGGTAAATCAACCCTTGCTAAACTTTTAAATGCACAAATATTTCCTACATCTGGAGATATCATTATAGACGGTTTTAATACAAAGGATTTTGACAAAATTTGGGAAATTAGAGAAAAATGTTCCATGGTTTTTCAAAATCCAGATAATCAAATGGTAGCAACTACTGTTGAAGAAGAAGTAGCCTTTGGACCAGAAAATTTACAAATTGAAAATCCTGAACTTAGAAGAAGGGTAGATACTTCTTTAAAGCTAGTAGGTATGGAATCTTTCAAACGTAGAACGCCTTCTCAACTTTCAGGTGGACAAAAACAAAGGGTTTCTATAGCGGGGGTTCTTGCAATGCAATCAGATTATATAATTTTTGATGAGCCAACAGCTATGCTTGATCCACAGGGAAGAAAAGATGTACTAAAGATTATACAGATGTTAAATAAGAGAATGGGAAAAACTATTGTACTTATTACCCACTATATGGAGGAGGCCGTTAGTGCTAATAAGATAGTAGTTTTAAATGAAGGGATGAAAGCCTTAGAAGGTTCTCCTATAGAAGTATTTTCACAAGTTGAAAAGATGAAAGAGTTAGGTCTTACCGTGCCTCAAGTAACCGAATTAGCTTATGAACTTAAAAAATCTGGTATTAAGATAGATAAAATGCCCTTAACAGTTGATGAATTATTGGAGACTATATGAAGATAGAATTAAAAAATGTAGACTATATTTATGATGAAGGTTTACAAGATGAAGTCTATGCTCTAAAAAATATTAATCTAGAAATAGGAGATCATGAAATAGTAGGACTTATTGGTCAAACTGGATCAGGAAAATCTACCCTAGTTCAACTATTAAATGGACTTTTACTTCCATCAAAAGGTGATGTAGTAATTGATGGTATAAACTCAAAAAATAAGGAAAAAAGAAGGGCAGCAAGATTTAAAGTAGGATTGGTTTTTCAATATCCAGAAAACCAACTTTTTGAAGAAACAATAGCTAAGGATGTATCATTTGGGCCTAAAAACATGGGACTAGAGAAAGATGAAATCAATAAGAGGGTTATAGAGTCAATGGAGGCTGTAGGCCTTTCTTATGATGAATACAAAGATATTTCACCTTTTGAAATTTCTGGAGGTCAACAAAGAAGAGTTGCTGTAGCAGGTATTATTTCTATGAAACCAAAAGTTTTGGTATTAGATGAACTCACAGCAGGACTAGATCCAAAAGGAAGAGATGAAATCTTTTCTGAAATTTTAGAAATTTATAACAATAATCCTGAACTTACCATAGTACTTGTTAGCCACTCTATGGAAGATGTGGCTAAGTATGTGGATAGGGTAATTGTAATGAATAAGGGTGAGATTTTCTCTGATGCTTCAACTTATGATACTTTTACAGAAAAAAAATTGGAATCTATAAGTCTTGATATACCTCAAATAAGTAAATTTATGAAAAAATACAAAGAGTTAGGTAATCCAGTAAGAGATGATATATACACTGTAGAAGATGCTATAGAAGAGCTTAAAAGATATCTAGGAGGTAAGGAAAATGAGTAGTGTAAGTATAGGACAATATCTACCCTTTGATACCTTTATCCATAGGCTCGATCCAAGGGTTAAGATTATAATTTCACTTTTGTTTATTATTACAATATTTTTTGTTGATTCTTTTTTAGGATATATTCCTTTTGTAGGATTAGTAATCCTTATGGTTGCAGTGGCAAAAATTCCTGTAAAATCATTAATCAAATCTATTAAACCGTTGATATATATTCTCTTGATAACAGGGCTTATAAACCTATTTACAACAAAAGGAGAAGTCTTATTTACCATTGGACCTCTTACAGCTACTGTAGAGGGTCTTTATAAAACTATTTTTATGCTAATTAGACTAATTTTAATAGTTCTTGCAACATCACTTTTAACCTACACTACAAGTCCTATGGAATTAACCTTTGGATTAGAAAAAATTTTCTCTCCTTTAAAAAGGTTTGGTTTCCCAGCGGGAGAACTTGCTATGATGGTTTCTATCTCATTAAGATTTATACCAACTCTTTTCCAAGAAGCAGAAAAGATAAAGATGGCACAAATGGCAAGAGGAGCTGATTTTGAATCTGGAAATATTATAAATCGTGCAAAAAATATGGTTCCTCTTTTAGTTCCACTTTTTATAAATGCATTTAATCGTTCTGATGATTTGGCGACAGCAATGGAAGCAAGGCTTTATAGAATAGGAAGAGATAGAACTAGATTAAATGAAATTTATATGAAAAAGACAGACTATATTGTTTTGATTACCTTTATTGTTTTTTGTGCAATAGTAATAACATTTCATTACCTATGACTATAAAAAATATTTTACTTAAAATTCAATACGATGGCTCAGGATTCTCAGGTTATCAAATTCAACCTGATAAAAGAAGTATCCAAGAAGAATTGGAAAAGTCAATCATAAAGGTAACAGGAGAAAACAATAGAATAATAGCAGCAGGTAGAACGGATGCTGGAGTACACGCCTATAGTCAATATGTAAATTTTCTTACAGCATCCAATATAAGATCTGATAAGTTTTCTTTTCATCTTACGCCTTATCTTCCAGATGATATTTTGGTTTTGTCATCCAAGGAAGTAGATATAAACTTTCACGCTAGATTTTCTGCTCATAAAAAAACTTATAGGTATGTAATTTCTACTAAAAAAATACTTCATCCAATTTATAGAAATTATATGGAACATGTGACCTATAAGTTAGATTTTGATAAACTATCTCAAGGAATGGAACTTTTGAAAGGGGATCATGACTTCAAGGCTTTTATGTTTACATCAAAAGATGCTATAATTAACACAAGAAGAAGAATAGATGAGGCCTATTTTGTAAAAGATAAAGATAGATTGGAGCTTTTTTTCGTAGGAGAGTCATTTTTACATAACCAGGTAAGAATAATGGCTGGAAGTCTAATAGAACTTGCTAGAGGTAGAATT
>JBQDYR010000091.1:0-7344 GCA_052105355.1 Anaerococcus sp. | reverse complement strand
TTAGAGTGATAGTTGTGAAGTTTATACCTAAAATAAGAACGAGAAATTATTTGAAATTCTATATCAAAAAATGTTATGTAAGATCGTTAAAATTACTATTTTAAAGCTCATTTATTTGTATTTATATAAAGCATGGTTAAATGATGGATAAAACAAATAAAATTTATATATTTATATATTTTTAGTTAAACTATGTCAATATATTAGTAGAATAGAGGCAGAGTATTTGCTATAATTAGACAAAACTGGTAATAATTATCGATTGCAATTAAAAATTTAAGAACTTGACTAGTTCAATTAGGTTTTCTAATTATTTGTATTAGAATTATTATTTTTAGCTAAACTTTTTTATACACTTAGTATTTCTTTTCAAATTTCTAATCTTTTTATAAAACAGTCCTATTTTATATATATTTAGAAAATTTACTAATAAAATCAATATAATGATATTCAATATCAATAGGAAGGTATATAATAGTTGTGAACTAGTTAATAGTAGCTAATAGTTTTTAAAAGACTATTAGTATTAAATTTATAGTGTATATAAATATTATTAATTATATTTTAAACTATATAAAGTTTAATATATTTATATTATTTTAAAGATATAGATAGTAATATTTTCAAGCAAGATAGTATTTTTTTATTGAAAAAAATATTTTAAGTTAGCTTAGAACTTATTAAAAATTTAAACTTTATAAAAGTATTTTATATAGAGGGGATGATTTAATGACAACACTTAAGGATATACATGTAGGCAATTATGCAAAAATAAAAAGAATTAAAGGCGATGGTCCAACTATCAGAAGAATTATGGATATGGGTATCACAAGGGGAACAGAAGTTTTTGTAAGAAAAGTTGCACCTTTAGGAGATCCAATTCAACTTCACTTACGTGGTTTTGAATTATCTATAAGAAAAGAAGCTGCACAAAATATAGAAGTTGAGGAATTATAAAATGAGTTTTACTATAGCCCTAGCAGGTAATCCAAATTCAGGTAAAACAACCTTGTTTAATGCTCTTACTGGCTCTAACCAAAAGGTTGGTAACTGGCCAGGAGTTACTATAGATAAAAAGGAAGGGTATTTAAAAAATTTAAAAGAAGTAAAAGTACAAGACCTTCCTGGAATATACTCACTTTCTCCTTATACTATGGAAGAGGTTGTTTCTAGAAAATATTTGGTTAAAGAAAAACCTGACGTTATTGTTAATGTAGTTGATGGATCAAATATATCAAGAAATCTATATCTTACTAGTCAGCTTTTGGAGTTAGATATTCCAGTTATCATAGCCCTAAATATGATGGATGTGGTAGAGAAAAACGGCGATAAGATAGATATAGAAAAGATGAGTCAAATTCTTTCATGTCCTGTAGTTCCAATAACAGCATCTAAAAAAGGTGGGTCTAACCTTTTATTCCATGAAATAGAAAAAGCCCAAAAATCTATATCCAAACCTAGACCAATCAAAAACTCTCCATATGTTGAGGAAACTTTAGATAAAATAGGAAAAGTCATTGGTTATTCGGGTGGACTTAGCAGGTACTATGATATAAAGGTTTTTGAAAATGATAAAGATATAATAAAATCACTGAATTTAAGTAATAATCAGATACAAGAGATAGATCAAATAAGAAGAACAGCTGAAAAAAAAGAAGATGATATAGCAGAAGGGATTATAACTACTGAAAGATATGATGCAATAGAAAGCTTAGTTAAAAGATTTTTAAATAAAGCTCCTGCAAAAGAGAGTGTTACAGATAAAATAGATAAGGTTGTAACATCAAGGATTTTGGGGCTTCCGATTTTTCTTTTTATAATGTGGTTTGTATACTTTGTATCAATATCAAAAGTTGGAACACCACTTACAGATCTTTTAAATGAAAAACTTGAACTTTTAAATGCAACTATTGAAACTTTCCTTTTATCTCAAGGAATTAATGATATTATAGTTGGAATAATTTCTGGTGGTGCTTTGTCTGGTGCTTTTGCTGTTCTTGGTTTCCTACCTCAAATGTTAACTCTTTTCTTTTTACTTTCAGTTTTAGAAGATGTAGGTTATATGTCAAGAGTTGCTTTTGTTATGGATAGGGTATTCAGGAAATTTGGTCTTTCTGGAAAATCTTTTATTCCAATTATGGTTGGAACTGGTTGTTCAGTACCAGGTATTCAAGCATCAAGAACCATAGAGAATGATAGGGATAGAAGAATTACTATTATGACCACTTCCTTTATGCCATGTTCTGCAAAACTTCCAGTAATAGCTTTGGTAGCAGGTTCTTTCTTCCCAAGCTATAAAAATATTGCTGCTTATTCTTTATATGTTGTAGGTATAGTTTCTGTTATTATGTCTGGGGTAATCTTAAAGAAATTTAAGACTCTTGCAAGCAAGCCAGCTTCCTTTGTAATGGAGCTTCCAGCCTACCACATACCAAGTATTAAATCTGTTGTAAAAGATGTATTTGATAAGGGTTGGGCGTTTATAAGAAGAGCCGGAACAGTTATAGCAGTTTCCTCAATCATACTTTGGGTACTTGGAAACTTTGATACAAGCTTTAATCTTATAGAAGAAAATGGTTCAGGATCTATACTTGCAAAATTTGGAGGATTTATGGCGCCAATATTTGCTCCTTTAGGTTTTGGTACATGGCAAGCAACAGTTGCTAGTTTTACAGGTTTTGTGGCAAAGGAAAATATAGTAAGTACTTTGGGTGTAGTTTTAGGACTAGGAGAAGGACTTACAGAAGAATCTAATAATTTAATCTTAGCCTTTAATCAAGCACTACCTGGTTCTATATCAGGTTACTCATTCCTTTTATTTAATATGCTCTGTATGCCATGTTTTGCGGCAGTAGGCGCTATAAAAACTGAAATGAATAATACAAAATGGACACTAGCAACAATTGGATATCAAATGGGATTCGCCTATGCTATAGCATTTATGTTTTATCATTTTGCACAATATTTTATAAATGACATATTTGGCTTTGGAACAATAGTTGCTATTATCGTATTTGTGATTTTCTTATATTTATTATTTAGAAAAAATAAATATAAAGATGAAAAGTCTGTTTACTTAAACTTAATGGTGAATGGTTTAGAATAATTTAGGAGTATGTTATGAATTTACAATCTTGGATATTTTTAATCCTAATTTTAGGATTTTGTTCATATGTTATATATAAAAGCTGGGTGAGACAATCTGAAGGAGGATGCTCTGGTTGTCCAGCCATGAAGAATAACGGAAATTCTTGCTCATCTTGTAAACATTAAAAATAAGACTTCTATCCATAAAAATTTATGGGTAGGAGTTTTTTATTTATCATTGACAACAAGTAGGTATGCAATATAATAATATTAGGATAACCTAATAAAGAGGTGACTAATATGAATTTTGTAAAACATAAAATAAAAAAAAGACTAATTCTTATCTTACTTACTCTTCTTGTTTTGGAATTTTTAAGCATATTTTATTAGTGTAATAGTTAAAAGATATCTATAATTGAATGATCTATAGTATAATAATATTGATAAATATTTTACAAGTAGACAAGGAGATAATTATGCTAACCGAAAATAAAGAAGATTATCTTACAGAAATACTAAAATTACAAGAAGATAAAAATAAGATTACGGGTAAAATTCTTTCTGAGATATTAAATATATCTCAAGCATCAGTAAGTGAAATGTTAAAGAAATTAAAGCAAGAATCTCTTGTTAACAAAGATAACACTCTTACTAAAGATGGACTAAAAATTGCCAGGGATATAACTTCTAAGCATAGGATTTGGGAGAAATTTTTAGTAGATAGATTAAATATTTCTTGGAAAGAAGTCCATAAGCAGGCACACTTATTTGAACATGTAACAAATGAAGAAACTTTAAATGCCTTAAACAAATATTTAGAATACCCACAAACTTGTCCTCATGGTGGATCAATCTATATGAACTTAGAAAAAAATGTTCAAAGTAAAAAACTTTCTACATTGGTAACTGGAGATATAGGAAAGATTATAAAAGTAAAGGACGATAGGGACTTTTTAAATTACATAGAAGAAAAAAATATCAATATAGGAGATAAGGTTAAGGTAATAGGAATTAATAACTTTGATAAACAAAGAACCGTAGAGATTAATGAAACAGAAATAACCCTATCACCAAAGGTATGTAACATGATCTATGTAGAATAAATAAAAAAAATCGGATAATTTTATTACGAAATATTTTTATAATAAAACAAATTAATATTATTATAAATAATAATATTAATAAAGCTTTAAAAAATAATTAAAATGTAGTAAAATAGTAGTATATAGTGTATCTAGTTAATACGCAAACAAAGTTTTTAGGGGAGTGGAAGTTTTCACTCCCTTAATTACGCTATAACTTTAAGAAAAGATGAAAATAATATATAATTATAATGATATATTTAAGGAGGAATTATGACAGAAACTAGAGTAAGATTTGCACCATCACCAACAGGTTACCTCCATATCGGTGGTTTAAGAACAGCTTTGTTCAACTACCTATATGCAAGACATACTGGCGGTAAGATGCTACTTAGAATAGAAGATACAGATAGAACTAGATTTGTAGAAGGTGCTTTAGAAAACCTATTAAAGACTTTAAAATGGTCGGGCATAGAAATCGATGAAGGTGTTATGCTTGATGATAATGGAAATGTTACAGAAAATGGAGACTTTGGTCCTTATATCCAATCAGATAGGGTAAAGGCTGGAATCTATGATAGATATGTAGAAAAACTAATTGAAGAAGATAAGGCTTACTACTGCTTCTGCTCTCAAGAAAGATTAGATAACCTTAGAAAACAACAAAAAGCTGATGGACTTACACCAAAATATGATGGACTTTGCCGTTCAGTTTCTTTAGAAGAAGCAAAAGAAAGAGTAAAAAATGGTGAACCTCATACAGTAAGATTAAAACTTCCAGTAAATACTGATATAAGCTTTAATGATAAGATTAAAGGAAAAATAACTTTTAACACCAATGACTTAGATGATCAAGTCCTTATTAAACAAGACGGTTATCCAACTTACCACTTTGCTGTAGTTGTAGATGATCATGAAATGGGAATCACTCATGTTGTAAGAGGTGATGAATGGATTTCATCAACACCGAAACACGTTTACCTTTACGAATGTTTCGGTTGGGATGCTCCAGAATATATTCATCTACCAACAGTATTAAATAAAGATCACAAAAAATACTCCAAGAGAAATGGAGATGGCATGGTTGAAGACTTCCTTCAAGAAGGATATCTACCAGAAGGACTTATAAACTATCTTGCACTTTTGGGTTGGTCACCAGATTCTGAAGAAGAAATTTTCACAATAAAAGAATTAGCAGACCAATTTACTTTTGATAGGGTAAACAAAACAGGTGCTGTATTTGATGTTAAAAAACTTGAATGGGTAAATGGTCACTATGTAAGAGATATGTCAGTAGAAGAGTTAGCAGAGGCTATAAAACCTTATGCAGTAAAGGCAGGACTTTTTGGAGAAGATTATCCAAAAGAAAAGTTGGAGCTTTTGGCAGCGACTTGGCAATCAGCCATAGATAAATTCTCCGATATATCTGAACTTGCTAAAAATTACTATATAGATGATACAGAAATGATTTGGACAGATGAAGCCAAAGAAGCTATGAAAACAGAAGATGCCCACAAACTATTTGATGCCTTTATAGAGAAACTTGAAGAAATTGATGAAGTAGATACAGAATTTGCAAAAACAGTAATGAAAAAGCTACAAAAAGAGACAGGAATTAAAGGCAAAAACTTATGGTTCCCAGTAAGAGCATCACTTACAGGTTCAGTACACGGACCAGAACTTGTAAATGCTTTTGTAATTATGGGCAAAGAAAAAATGTTAAATAGATTAAAATACATTAAGGAAAATTTTTAAATGAAAATATACAATACATTCACTAGAAAAAAAGAAGAATTTTCTCCCTTAGAAGAAAATAAAATAAGAATGTATGTTTGTGGACCAACAGTTTATGACTATATGCACATAGGAAATGCTCGCCCACTAGTTATATTTGATACTTTTAGAAGATTCCAAAAATATTTGGGTAAGCAAGTAAAGTATGTAGTAAACTTTACTGATGTTGATGATAAAATTATCAACAAAGCGATAGAACAAGGTATATCTACCAAGGAAGTTACAGACAAATACATCAAAGCTTATATGGAAGATGCAAGAGATTTAAATCTAGATGAAGATGATACTATCCACCCAAAAGCAACAGAAACTATGGATGAGATCATAGAATTTGTTGATGACTTAGTAAAAATGGGAGCAGCATATCCATCAGATGGTGATGTTTACTTTGATATTTCAAAAGCCAAAGATTATGGAAAACTTTCAGGTAAAAATATCGAGGATCTTCAAGCAGGAGCATCAAATAGGCTTGATAATGAAGAAAGTAAAAAGAAGAAAAACCCTATGGATTTTACTCTTTGGAAGAGAGTGAAAAAAGAGGGAGAACCAGCTTGGGAATCTCCATGGGGACTAGGCCGACCTGGTTGGCATATAGAATGTTCAGCAATGAATAAGAAATTTTTGGGAGATACCATAGATATACATGCTGGTGGAGAAGACCTAGAATTTCCTCACCACGAAAATGAAATAGCCCAATCCGAAACACATTCAGGAAAGAAATTTGCTAATTATTGGATGCATAATGGTATGATCCAAGTAGATGGAACCAAGATGAGCAAATCTCTTGGAAACTTCTTTACTCTACAAGACATAAAGAAAGAATATGACCTTATGGTTGTAAGGTTTTGGTTACTTTCTGCAGGCTATAGACTACCTATAAACTTTACAAGAGAAATTATAGAACAAGCTAAATCATCTCTAGATAGGCTAAATAACGCTAAATTCAGAATGGATGAGCTTTTGGAAAAAGCAAGCGGAAGTATTACAGATGAAGAAAAGAAAAATCTTTTAAAACTTGAAGAATTTGAAAAAAGATTTATTGAGGTAATGAGTGATGATTTAAACACATCAGATGCCATAACAGTTCTCTTTGATATAGCAAAATTTGCTAATTCTAATTTGGATGATAGTTCATCTAAAGAAATGGTAGAAAAAGTTTTGAATTTATTTTTAAGACTTGAGAGTGCTTTGGGACTTGAAAATAGAAAGAAAACTGCTGATGATTTGGATGTAGAAAAAATAGAAGCATTAGTTCTTGAAAGAACTGAGGCTAAGAAAAATAAAGATTATGAAAAAGCGGATAAGATCCGTGATGAACTTTCCCAAATGGGTGTTATAGTAAAAGATACCAGAGAAGGAAGTAAGTGGGAGATTAAGTAAT
>JBQDYR010000090.1:0-7443 GCA_052105355.1 Anaerococcus sp. | reverse complement strand
AGAAGTTTTTTTGCAGAATTTACTTGAGATAAAACTTCTCCACCAGAAAGAGTAACACCACCTTTTGATTCTTCATAAAAATCAACATCATCAATGATTTTTTCCATTATTTCTTCTAAATCCATATCTTCTCCTTCATAGGAGATTGCTGATGATGGACAAATTTTTACTAATTCTTCAGCTTCTTCTTTTGAAGAAAAGTAAAGATCTTCTGGATAAAATCCTTCTTTATTCTTATAAGGTTTGTTTTTATCTTTTCTAAAAACCACTCCAGCTTTTTCACATTTCCTACAGTTTATACACTTTTCACTATCCCATGTCATTTGTATCTTCATAGATTGGGATTCTGGATTGGAACACCAAGGACATCTTAAAGGACATCCCTTAAAAAAAACTGTTGTTCTTATACCCGGTCCATCATGGATAGAAAACTTTTGTATATTAAATATTCTAGGTTTTTCAGTCATTAGTCTTCTTTTCTATTTTTCTAAGTTGATACCATCTTGATAGAATACTTCTACAGCTTGGGTTACAACATCTTTATCAGTCATTTGAACTAAAAGTTCATAAGGAATTGTTGCTGTATGAGATCCTGAAGTTAGAGCATTAACAACTTGGCTAGTATTTTTAAAACTTGCTGCAAGTATTTCTGTAGAAGCATTCCTGTCATCAATGAAAACTCTCATCTTACTTATAGCATCCATAGGATCTACATTGTTATTTTCCATCCTATTTACATAAGGTGCTAATAAATCTGCACCAGCAATTGTAGCAAGGATTCCTTGATCCGCTGAATAAATTGCTGTCGCTAGAACCTTTACTTCAGGATATTCCTTTTTTATTTTAGAAATTACTGCAAGACCATCTGTCGTTGTTGGAACCTTTACTCCCAAGTCACCCTTTAAGGTTTTTCTTAATTCAAAAAGCTTTAGAAAGTCTTCAAATAATTCATCTTTTTTTATTCCAACTAGTTGAGCAAAAACAATAGTACCTGCAAGTTCATCTATAGCTTTTAATTGTTCTTCTCTAGACTTTTTTTCCTTTAATAAAATTGTAGGATTAGTTGTAATTCCTTTAATCACGCCTGTTTCTAAGGCTTTCTTTATTTTTTCCAAATTTGATGTATCTAAGTACATAGGTCCTCCTTAATTTTTGTATATTTTTAAACTTATATCATTTTTTTCTAAAGTTTCTTTATCTTCTTTTTTTATATTTGCATCAGTATAAACATAGGCTATTTTTTCCAAGGAGAAAAGTTTTACGGTTGATTTTTCCTTAAACTTGGAAGAATCTGTTATTACACAAATCTTTTTTGCAGACTCAGCCATATCCCTAACAGTCTGAGCCCTATCAAGATCGATTACAGAAAATCCTTCTTTTGGATCATAACCATCTACTCCTACAAAAATCTTATCTACCATAAATTGCTCAGCACACCACTTGGTTAAGGGACCAGTATTTACCTGACTTTCCCTTTGATAAAATCCTCCCAAAAGTATAACTTGAGTCTCTTTAAAATCTTGCAAATAGTTTGCTATATAGGTAGAATTTGTGATTATAGTTACATTCTTCTTGGATTTTCCTATAGCCTCAGCCAAAAGTGTATTGGTAGATCCTGATTCTATCATCAAAGTTTCTCCGTCAGATATAGATTCTGCTGCAAGTTTTGCTATAGATTTTTTTAGCCCATAATTAATCCCTATCCTTGTATCTATCCTATTGTTATCAAGTTTTATAGCATAGCCATGTTCTCTTTTTATAAGTCCCTTTTCATCAAGATCTGTTAGTTCTTTTCTTATAGTAACCTGGGAGGTTTCCAAAACATCTGCCAAATCTTTAACTGATACAGAACCTTTTTTATTTACAATTTCTATGATTGTAGTTTTTCTGTCCATTACATCTCCGTTTTATTTACTTCTACTAGTATAGTATAAAATATTATTTCATATAAAGCAAATTTCTTTTCGTTTGAAAGTGATTGCTAAGATAATTATTTATTTTTTGCTATAGACAAATAAAAAAACCTAGCATATGCTAGGTTTTTTAGAAAGATTCTAATGTTTAAATCTATTTTAGTAGTTGAATTTTTCAATTGCGAAATATTCTTGTGGATGTTTACAAGCTGGGCAAAGTTTTGGAGCTTTTTTACCAACATAGATATATCCACAGTTTAAGCATTTCCAAGTAACTTCTTCGTCTCTTTCAAATACTTTTCCATTTTCAATATTTTCTTTTAAAGCTTTATATCTATCTCTGTGTTGAGATTCTACTTTAGATACTTGTTCCCATGATCTAGCTATTTCGTCAAATCCTTCTTCTCTTGCAGTTTTTGCAAATCCTGGATACATTTCTTCAGCTTCTTCGTTTTCTCCATCGATAGCACCTTGTAGGTTTGTTAATGTATCATGGTAAACAACTGGGAATGCTGTATATTCTGGATTTAATTCAATTGCATCAAGCTTAAATTCTTCTTTAAGATATTTGTAAAATACTTTTGCGTGTTCTTGTTCATTTTTAGCTGTTTCTTCAAAGATATCTCTAATTTGAACATATCCTTCTTTTTTAGCAATTTTAGCAGCAATTGTATATCTCATTGTTGCTTGTGATTCGCCTGCAAAAGTTGTAATTAAGTTTTGTGCTGTTTTTGTTCCTTTTAATGTCATAATATGTAAATCCTTTCTATTATTTATTTGAGTTGGCTAAACATTCTGTTCTCAACCAAACTCTCTCTTACATTTATAACTATATCACTAGTACTATTTAATGTCAAGAATGATTCTAAACTTATTATTATTCTAATATAACGATTATCATAATCATTATCAATTTCTAGAAAGACTGATATTTTTTAGCTTTCAGGGTATAATTTAATTAGATACTTAATCAAATTGAGGAGGATATAGATGAGAATAGATTTCAAAAATGTTGATACTACATCTTTAGATCAATACCAATCAAAGGCTATGGATGGATTTAAGAAATTAATGGAAAAAAGTGGAGAGGGAAATGATTTTTTAGGTTGGATAGAAAGACCTATAAATTATGACAAAGAAGAGTTTGCAAGAATTAAAAAGGCAGCTCAAAAAATTAATGAATCATCTGAAATTTTAGTAACTGTTGGTATAGGTGGATCCTATCTTGGTGCTAAAGCAGTAGATGTTGCTCTTGATTCATATTTTGAATTACAAAGAAAAACTAAACTTGTTTATGCAGGCCACCAATTATCTAGCCAATACTTAAAGGAACTTTTAGATTATTTAAAAGATAAGGATTATTCTATAAATGTAATCTCAAAATCAGGTACAACAACAGAACCTGCAGTTGCTTTTAGATTTTTAAAAGAAGCAATCGAAGAAAAATATGGAAAAGAAGAAGCTAAGGAAAGAATCTTTGTAACAACCGACAAAGAAAAAGGTGCTTTAAAAGATCTTGCTAATCAAGAAGGCTATGAAACATTTGTAGTTCCAGATGATATCGGCGGAAGATTTTCTGTGATTTCTGCAGTTGGTCTTTTACCACTTGCAGCAGCTGGTATTGATATAGACTCTTTCATGGACGGATTCAAAGAAGGTTATGATTCCTATACTAAAGACGACTTTGAAGAAAATTCTGCTATCAAATATGCTGCTATTAGACATATGCTAAATAATGAGGGTAAAGATCTTGAAGTTTTGGTAAACTATGAAGCCAAACTTAAGTATATTGCTGAATGGTGGAAACAACTCTTTGCAGAATCTCAAGGAAAAGATGGCAAAGGAATTTTCCCTGTTTCTGTAAATAACACAACTGATCTTCATTCTGTTGGCCAAATGATTCAAGAAGGAAAAAGAAATCTTTTTGAAACTGTTATAAAGGTTAAAAATGTCGATACAGATATAGAAATTAAAGAAGATGAGCAAAATCTTGATAACTTAAACTACCTAACAGGTAAAAAAGTTTCTTTTGTAAACGAAAAAGCTATGGAAGGAACCATTATCGCCCATGTTAAGGGAGAAGTTCCAAATATATTGATTGAAATCGATGAGGTTACTGCTAAAGAAATCGGTAAACTTTTCTACTTCTTTGAAATAGCTGTGGGAGTTGGTGGATATATGGACGGAGTTAATCCATTTAACCAACCTGGAGTTGAAGAGTACAAGACTCAAATGTTTAAACTTTTAGGAAAACCAGGATACGAAAATAAATAACAAGTAAAAAAATCGGAGCTCTTGCTTAAATTTGCAAGACTCCGATTTTTCTATCTGAGTTTAAATCTTTTATGTGAAAATTTCATAACTAAAATAAATCCTAGGACTACGTAAAGAATTATAAATGCTAAAATTCCACTCAAAGCTAACCATTTAAATTTTTGAACTAAAGTCATTAGTACAATTATTATATAGTAGGCAAAAATATTAAAAATTGAATACACTGGGTTTTTAGTCTCCATATTTTCAGTAAATGGTTGTAAGAGGTAGTAGGCATACAAATAATGGAAGTTAAAAAATACCATTCCCAAAATAGAAAATAGGATTGTAAGACCATATGAATACCAAGGTACACCCACTTGGATTAGAATTCCAATAAGCCCTAAGATTAGTATTAAAAGCATGGGTGAATTATAGGTAACCATTTTTTTAAATCTTATTTTTATAGCCTGACTTAAAAATTCAGGACTTCTATAGAAGTTATTTTTCATCAAAAATCTATCCATATTATAAAAACAAAGTCTTGTAAACCTATCACCCATATAGATTAGAAATCCTGCCAAAAATCCTACCAGGCAAAATCCATATTTGAAAAATTCCATAGATTCCTTATCTAACTTGATTTCTAAACGACTAATTAGTAAATTTATTCCTATAGCCAGGACAGCTATGATTATAGACTTAACTTTTATAGGTTTATAAAACTTCTTTTTAAATCTTTGGAAAAATATCCTATTTATATATTCTATTCCCTTGTAGTTTTCGAATTTCCTACTTGTAGTAGTTTCTTCTAAATCTTTATCATCAAGCTTTAAACTTTGGGTCGTTACTTCTTCTATATCGATAGAAAAAATTTCTTTTCTTAGGACTATTTTTGCTACGTCTTCAATTATTCTAGTCTTGTAGAGTAAAATACTAGAACTTGATAGGCATATAAGAGATAAAATTAAAAATATAGTTCTATTATAGGAAATTCTTCCTTGCCAAAATAAATAATTACCCACAGATAGGTTATATACGGAATAAATCAAATAAATTATTGCTATAGCCATAAAAAATATAATCAAAAAAAGATTTAACCTATCCCTCTTTTTACCCTTAAATTTAAATGTTTTACTAAAGGCCATTATAGAAAAAATCCTGAGACCAAACAAAAATGCTCCATAAGAAAAGGCATCTACAAAAGAAAATCCCAAGTCAGAAAAGATTATACCAAAAACCACAGTATAGGATATAAGATTAAAAATCAAATCAAAATAAATCTTTGACCTATAGTAGTCCTTTGCCCTTAATCTCATTAACTTTACAAAAATATAGTCATCCTTTTCTCCAGAGAAAAAATCTATAGTTTGGACAAATCCTACAATAGATAGGATTATCATAAATGATAAAATATATTCCTTACTTAAAGTTAAATCAAATTCACCAAAAATATAAGATAAGATAAATTTAATAATATTAAAATAAATTATCTTTTTTATTATAGATTCTATAAGTTTAAATACTACACCCAAAAATACGGCAAGATTTTTAAAAAACTGGATCTTATAAAACTTATCTTTTATAAGTTTTCCTAAAAGCGGAATTTTTTGTAAGTAAAACAAAAAACCATTATAAGAAGTATAAAAAGAATTTTCCAACATTATGCCCATAGACTTAAACATGGTCTATCTCCTTTAGGGCTCCTATAATAATCTCTTCAAAATTTTCATCCTTTTTCAAATTTTCTAAAGACCTTAACTTTCCGTTATTTAAAATAATAATTTCATCTGAAATATCCTTGGCCAAGTCCATCATGTGAGTAGAAAGAATGATAATATGGTCTTTTTTAAGTTTTTTAATAAACTTCTTTATCTCTTCTCCACTTATAACGTCAACTGCAGTCAAAGGTTCATCCAACAGGATAATTTTTGGATTTTGGATATACATGGCTACCATAGCAAGTTTAGATTTCATACCTGATGAAAATCCCTTTATAAGCCTGTGTCTATCGTCTTTATCTATATCAACCAAATCAAAATATTGATCTATGGTATATTCTTTCTCTCCTTCTTTTATATCAAAAATAAATTTTATGTATTCGTAGGCTGTAAGAAATTCTGGTAAAAGTGTTTCTGCAAAAACCATGCCTACATCCTTAAATTCAACAGGTCTAAGATTTCCATCTTCTTCAATTTGTACAAGGCCCTCATCTTTATCAACTTCATCATATATTATGTTAAACAAGGTAGTCTTTCCAGCACCGTTTTTACCTAAAAGTCCGTAAATTATATCTTCCTCAAAGGTATAAGTTGCACCTGTTAGAACAACCTTGTCAGAGAAATTCTTCTTTACATCTTTTACTATTAACTTCATATCTTCCCCTTTAGATTTTTAAAATCTTTCACTCTATATGTTACAATTTAATTATGAAAATATCAAAAAAATTTTATGAACAAGAAGCCATAAGTTTGGCAGAAAATTTGCTAGGTAAAATCTTAGTCAGAAAAATTGGAAATACGATTTTAAAAGCACAAATAGTAGAAACCGAGGCATATCCTGGAGAAGATGACAAAGGAAGTCACAACTATGGAGGAAGATTTACAGAAAGAACAAAAACTCTTTATGCCAAAGGAGGCCATATCTATATTTATCTTATTTATGGAATGTATGAACTTTTAAATATAGTTTCAGGAGAAGAAGGTTCGGGTCAAGGAGTACTAATAAGAGCTGTAGAACCTTTATCAGAATTGAACTTATTCTCTCAGAATCGATTTAGTAAAGATTATATGAATCTATCATCTTATCAAAAGAAAAATCTTACTAACGGACCAGGAAAGCTAACTAAAGCTATGAAAATAACAAGAAAATACAATGGCTTTGTTTTAAGTAGAGATGATATTTATATTGAAGATGATGACTACAGTAATTTTGAAATAGTAAAAACTAAAAGAATTGGTATAAACTATGCAGAAGAAGCAAAAGACTTTCCCTATAGATTTTATATAAAAGGAAATAGGTATGTATCTGTAAAGTGATTTATTGTTAAAAAACCTTATTGTTTTATTTAATTGTTTTACTTGAAAAATAAAAGAAGCGGCCCTTGCAAATTATAATTTTATTCTGCAAGGGCCGCTTAACTTATTATTTTATATTTATTAATAATTTGTTTTCGAATTTAAAGATTTTTATTAAGAATATTGTTATTTTTCTTAAAATATTTCTTTTCCTTTTACAAACTTGTGGATCACATGTCTTGGTTCTGACATATAGATTG
>JBQDYR010000089.1:0-7575 GCA_052105355.1 Anaerococcus sp. | reverse complement strand
AATATTTATCTGTCTTTTATTAATAATTTGTTTAATTGAGTATGTTTGTAAAGAAGATAGGAATATCATAAAAAAATGGGCTTTTAGCTCAAGCAAAAAAGGGAAGTCATAAAAATCAAACGCAAAAAGTCTTTTACACTACTCTTTAATTTTAAAATTCAAAAAATTTTTGACTGATTTATTTCAAACTTCTTAGTATGCTAGATTTATGAAAGGAGACATTATGGAGATAGGTAAACGGATAAGAGAGTATCGAAAAATTTATAATCTTTCCCAAGAACAATTGGCAGACAAGATTTTTGTTTCACGTCAAACTGTATCTAATTGGGAAAACGACAAAACATATCCAGACATACAAATCATTGTTTCGTTGTCTATTCTATTTAATGTTTCTTTAGATGAATTAATTCGAGAAGATTTGGAGGAAATGAAGATGAAGATTAGTAATAACAAAGCTAATAAACGAGCTGATATTTATTCTTTAATAATGATTTGTTCAACAATATTAGTCAGTCTATCCATTGGCTTAGTAGTAGCGTTACCAGAATCAAAGTTGATATGGATAGTTCCAATTATTTTATTTCTACCTGCGGTATGGAGTTCTTTTGTTTTAGAGAAATTCAAAAGGAATAATGACTTGAAAACTTATAAGGAGATTTTAGCATTTTCACAAAATAAAGATGTAGAAATGTTAAGAGAAAGAAGAAACCATAGAAAAATACGAATTGAAAAAGGGATTATTGTTTTAGGGTATGCTGGTTTTACACTCTTTATTTGTTTAATAGCTATATCTATTGCAAACTTATTTAAATAAATAGAAAGCTGTTGTAATGGGCTAAAAATCGACTATTAAATGGTGGAAAATTCCGCTCTTTTTTTTACTTCACTATATTGCTTTACAAGTTACAATAATTTCGGTATCATGTAAAACATAATACCTCTGGAGGAATTATTAAAATGACAAATAAAATTGATTCTCAAATGCTAAAAGGAATACTTTATGGTTGTATTTTACTTCTTCTTTCGAAAAAAGAGATGTATGGATACATGATAAGCGAAGAGCTAGATATTTATGGATTTAAAAATATATCTAAAGGCACAATATACCCATTATTGTTATCTTTAGAAAAAAAGGGGCTAATAATAGGTGACTTAAAACCATCAATATACGGGCCCAGAAGAAAATATTACTCATTAACAGAAAAAGGAATCAAAGAAAAGCAAGAATTTTTTAAAGAGTGGAATCAGCTCAACAGCTGTCTTACAAATTTAATCAAAGGGGTCGATGAATATGAAAACTAATAAGATTATTGAACGTAATGCTGAACTTCAAGAGCACCTAACAAAAGAAAATAAAAAATATTATGGCAATCTTTTAGTTTACATTAGAGTAATGTCTCTTATAAGAGATGAAAAAAAGTCTGAAGAAATGTTATTAGAAATTTTAGAAGATATATTGGAAGGACAGGAACACGGACAATCCGCAGAATATTATTTAGGCAAAAATCCTAAACAAGTAGCTGACAATATTATTAAAGAATTGCCTATAAACGTGATAGATACAATAAAAATTATTATTAGTTCGTTAGGGATATTATGTTTACTGAAACTTATACCCATTTTAGCCTCATTTGAAGAATATATTGATATTGGTAATTTCTTAATCTCAGGTGTTTATCTGGTATTTCTTGTTATCGCCTTATTATTATTTATGGGATATTGTTTATATAGATATGAATCTAAGATTATGAATATAATATTGTCACTATTCTTTGGAGTAGGACTTGTTGTCTTCTTTTTACTATCATTCCAACTAAACACAGGATTACAAGTAAGATTATCAAATAATTTAGGGATATTTCTTATATTGTTAGCTCTTTTAATCATTTCCTATCTTTTTAATAAAACGAATGAAAAACAAATATGGATTCCGTTTATACCTCCTATAGTAATCTCTGCAATAGCTGGTATTATTATACGTATAAATTTCTTTAGAACAATTATAAACACTTCTGACGGAAGGATAGGTTTAGCTATTGTATTAATAATAGGATTACTGCTACAGTACTTGTTGATGTGGTTTATATATAGAAAATTAAAGAAAAACGATTAAAAGCAAAAGCCCATTGGAGTACACTTGATATGCTCCCCCTATACAGGACTTTTATATTTTAGTGTCCTATATAGGGGGAGCATATCAAAAAGACCTTAGCATATGCTAAGGTCTTTTTGTTTTAAATGGCAGTTTAAGCATTTGTAATTAGCTATTAACTAATTTATTAGTACCCTTTTCTACAAAAGTAATTTCCAAGTCCAGTCCATTTGCGACTTTAGAGATTGTTCGAAGAGAAGGAGCTTGAGAAAACGTTTCTACACGTGCAATCTGTGCTTGAGAAACATGTACCTTTTCAGCCAATTCTTTTTGAGTGATATTTTTCTTTTTCCGGTAACTGGCTAACAATGCTGTTAATTCAATGAGATGTTTTTCTTCTTCAGAAATGCTTGTAATATCTTTTTTTACATCTGTCCATTTCATAGTGATCCCTCCTGCTTGCGTTTCAACCAATCCGCTAGCTCCCGTTTAGCTTGTTCAATTTCCCTTTTGGGAGTCTTTTATGATTTTTTCCTGAATTGGTGCAGTAAAAGCAATTGATTTTCTTCTAATGTAGCAAAAACACGCGATTAGGAATAGGGCGCAGTTCCCATAGTTTCCTGTCAATTGTTTGACAATAGGAGCCCCTACAAACGTTCCTTCTTGTTCCAAACGCTCAATTTGATAATACAATTTCTTTAGAGTAGATTGATTTTCTTTAGTTGGATGGCTATCCAATTCCTGAATCCAATCTAGTATTTGACTATAGCCGTTTGTATCTTCATAAATTTCAACTTCGTATTTTTTCATAAAGAACTCCTAGCGAATTACTTTCTAAAACAATAATATATCAAAATTGATATATTTTCAAGAGTCGTATTTTTTATGTTTTTATTATAATTACGTAACTTAACCGTTCTAAAAAGGTTAATATAGTAATTGGCATTTTTTGTGTTCGTTTTGGGTGTACGTAAAACCGTCACGACACTGCGTTGAATTTATCGCTTTCCTCATGTAAATTTAGAGTGTCGAATAAACATATAGAGTAGAAGGAGAAAAGATGAGGGAGGCTATGCTCATGTGCGCTACGTCAATCAGAATCTGAACTGACTTAGCGCTAAACCCGGTAAAGTGAATCAAAAAGGAAAGCGCTATGATGTCATAGGAAGAAGTTTATATTATTATTAAATGGAAATGGAGGAGTTCTATTATCAAAAAGGAAGAATTTCTTAAAGCAGGATCGCTATTCTTAATTAAAAATGATGTGGAAACACTAAAGTATTTAGGTCTTCATATGAAATCGCCCGCAAATTTAATGTTGCTTCCTTATATTTGTTTATGCTGCAATGAAGCACTAAATTATTTAGAGTATAATTTTGAGCCGAATCAATTATCTCAATCGCCAATTAGTCATACACAAGTCCGAAATAAGCTCAAACTATTCAGTGACCGCTATGGGAAATCTATCAAGCAAATTAAATTAGTAGATTCTCAACAGGATGAAGAATTCAAAGGAAAGTTGAGATTCAAGTGGCTGCAATCTAGGAATATGCACTATAATCTTGGAGTTTACTCTAATGCTGAAGGACATATTGTGGGGAACACACAATTTGTAAGTTTCTTACTTCAAAACCCTTCTTTTACTATTAGGGAAGAGAACAGCCAGAATATTTATGAATTCGCTGTTTTTCTAGGTTCAGCCCTCCAAATGATTTCTCAAGATTTAAATACTTTTGAATCAGAGATTTTTATTCAAAAGAATGAAATTTCTATGGATTGGCTCTACAAAGATTACAACACTGATAAAAATTTCAATCGCTTTCCTCATATACAGGACGGGAAGGAAGTTACACTTCTTTTATTACATCTTTTGTCGACAATAAATTTTGTGAGGTATGAGCTTTCCCGATATATAGATAGTAAAAATTCTTGGCTTCTTCGAACCAAGTATGTTGCCGCTTACTATGTAAACGAGAGCTTGAATCGCTTAGGAAAAATAGAAATCCCCCATAAATCTGTACTCATGGAAGAAGTGAATGATAGAGCTTTATTTGATAGTAGCTTTCGCAGTTGTATGATTCATTATGGTTTTTACAATAAGGGATTATGCGCAGTTAAGGATGAACATCTAGTGGAAAAGCCGTTTTTTGGCCTAATCGAAAGTTGCTTTGAAGGTATATCAGCTGAGGATTATCAGCAATCACTAGACAATAAGATTTTTAGACTCTCAAATACCATTGAAAAAGTGTTAACCATATCTGCACAGGGTTCTCATCCTTTCTCCTACTAGTAGTAAAATGAGATAATTAAACTTTAGAAAGTAGGAAAATTATGAAATTTATTAAAAAAGTGCTCCAAAGTGTCTTTATACAGGTCTTATCAACATTTATCATTACCGTTTTGGGTATAGGAACTACTTCTGCAATTAATACAGGTAGTTTTTTTAATTACCTCAGTGGGATAAGTATCCAGATATGGATCCTTATCCTTATTTTTTCGATAGTAATTGTTTTCATTGCCAAATTAATTTCTATAAACCGTGAAAATTCCGTTTACTATCCTATGATGGCTGTAATTACTGATAGAAGAGAAGTCGGTGGTATAGATTATGGTGGAGTTAAATGGAGTATTATGTATCCTCGTACAACAGGTTATGAAGATAAAGTTAACCTTTCTCATATAACAATTGACCCTGACCCTCTCTGTCCAAAGTGTCAAACAGAATTGATTGAAAAAAGAGCAGTTATAGGAAGATTTCAATGGAAGTGCCCAAATTGTAGATTTTCAAAAAGAAAATTAAAAAATAGATATATGGTCGCTTTAGAAGCTAGAAATGTGGCTTTAATGCAGATTAAAAAAGACATGAAACAATCCACTTAAATTCTCCTTTTTATATAGCTGCTGTTTTAAACATATATCTAAAAGTTCATTTAGGAATAGTCATAACTCAAGAGTATTGACTATGATTTCCCAATCCAGTAAAATCAATACATACAACGGTGTCATAACTTATGTTCAAAAGTAGGGAGAGAATTATGAATAATATCAGTAGAATAAAAAAATATTTGAGTCTATTAGCTTATCTATAAGTAATGATAATTACTTTGCTTCCCTAACAAATTCTTTAATCTTAATTGACATATGCGCAAAAATTTACTCACTAAAAATAACAGAAAGCAACAAAAGATATAAAAAGTGGATTGACGATAATTTTATTACAAAATTAGAAGGTTTGAGTAGTACAAACAATTATCTATCTTCTAATAATATTTGGTTTTTAAGATCTGCAATGCTACATGAAGGATCAGCTGACCCAACGACAAATCGAAGCTATCAAAAGTTCGGTAATGAAAAAGTTAGAGACATAGTACCAACTATTTTCCCAGAAAAATTCGATAAAAAAGTGTTAGTAGCTGATCAAGGAGAAGAGTATCCTACTTTATTCTTTGATATTATTTATTTTTGTGAAAATGTTTTATCCGTTGCGACTGATTGGGTCGATGAAAATACAGAATTAGTTAAAGAGTCAGATTTAAACTTATTTTCTTTAGCTTATTCTGAATTTGCAATTAATAATAATTTGATTATTTTCAGAACATAATGAAGGAGTTTTAGAATGAAGTATGGATATGCACGGGTGAGTACTCGTCATCAGGATTTAGAAGGACAGATGCGGCAACTGGAAGAGGAGCGTTGCGATCGAATCTATTTTGAAAAGATTACTGGAACCAAAAGCAACCGCCCTGAGTTTCAAAAGCTTCTCCAGGAAATTCAAACTGGAGATACGCTAGTAGTAACAAAACTAGACCGATTCGCTCGCAGCACTCAAGATGCATTGAACACAATTAAATTCCTTTTCGAAAAAGGGGTTAAGATTAATGTATTGAACTTAGGGATAATCGAGAATACCTCTACTGGTAGACTAATTTTTACTATCTTTAGCGCCTTCGCGGACTTCGAACGCGACCTAATCGTGGAACGAACTCAAGAAGGGAAAGAGATTGCTAAGCAGCGACCGGGTTTTAGGGAGGGACGTCCGAAGAAGTTTTCTCAGCAGCAAATTAATTTGGCAATGAGACTTCTGGAGGAACACTCTTACACAGAAGTAGAAAAGATGACCGGAATTAGCAAGAGTACCTTAACTCGTTATAAAAGAAAATTGCAGCTGACACAAGGTTAACAAGAGATATAGTTTGTCGGATTAAAAGAGAAATAAGTAATTACTAGTCTTCTGTAAGACGAACCAACTATTAAGGAGAAGATTTATGATGAAAAAAGAGACAAGCGCATACTCTGAAGAAAACATTACTTCTTTATCACCTAGATTTGAATCTCAGATAGCGCTTGAGCAAGTGTCTTTAGAGGCTGCAAATGTATTTTATGCTTCACCAGTATTTGAAAATCTGGCAAAGGTTACCCAACAATTAGCCGAATCAATGTACCAAAATTCTACTCTTCCAATAATAGAAAACATAACTAAAATTAACCACCAATTAGTCGAATCAATATATAAGTTCTCTACCTTACCAGCATTAAAGAATTTGGACACAATTAATGAGCAATTAGCTAATTCAGTATACAGAATTTCAACTTTGCCAATAATAGAAAATATGAATAAAATTAATCAACAATTAGCTGAAACAATGTACCAAATTTCAACTTTACCAGCATTACAATCTTCCATAGAAAGTGCTCAACAAGCAGCCCTAGAAATTAGTGAATTACCAATTTCCAGTTCCTTAGAGGAGATTATAAATAGCAGTAAACATATAACAAATCTTGCTGACATACTATATAAATCCGAATTACTTACTGGTAATTTGGAAAGCTCTGATGAAGAAATTAGCAGTCAAGAGATACATGGTATCTTGAAAGAAGGAAATCTTTTTAGTCAATATAAGTCTTTAGAAAGAAAAATCGATAATTTATCAAAAAAAGTAGACAGAAAAGAGGCACTTCAAGATAAAATAACAAAAAAAGATATCATCCTAATATTATTACCGCTTCTGTTACTCCCGTTTTTCCAACCTTTTTTAGAAGTTTACAATAATTGGGCACAGCAGCCTGCTACTCAAATAATAAAAACAATAAAAAACGAGATTAAACTAACTAATGAAAAAGAGGTATATAAAAACATACGGATAGTTAAAAAGAGTGGCCTACAAGTCAAACAAAGTAATAAAAGGAATTCGAAAACTCTTAATAGTTTAGAATTAGGTGAACTAGTAGAAATAATATTTAAGAAAAAAATTGGACTAAAATTAGAGTAATTGAAAGTGAAAAAATAATTGAAGGCTGGGTGTATACTCGTTATTTACAAAAAATAAATTAAGAGAATAAATTAGTGATAAATTTAAGATATCACAGAAATAATTGATCAATTCACTAATATTAGAGTGTTTAATTCTACTCTAATGAATTGAAGAACAGGTTCTGTTGCAAAGTTTTAAATCTACTATCAAATAAGGTAGAATAATAGAAAA
>JBQDYR010000088.1:0-7585 GCA_052105355.1 Anaerococcus sp. | reverse complement strand
AGGTCAATATGTTAAAGTAAAGAATCGAAAAGAAGCTATAGCTTATGGTATAAAAAAAGCCCAAAAAGGTGACTTTGTCCTTATATTAGGAAAGGGTGAAGAAAACTTTATGAAGCTAGAAGGAAACAAGAAGACTCCTTACTATGAAAAAGATACGGTAAAGGAAGTTTTAGAAGAACTATGAAAATTTTTGTAATAGGAGCAGGGGTTGCATCTCTTGCATTTTGTAGTTTTTTTAAAGAAGACAAAATAAATGTAATAGATAAAAATTCTTTTTCAGGAAGAAAGCTCTTGGCTACAGGAAATGGACGTTGTAATTTTACCAATCTAAAATTATCCTATGATAATTACCTTTCACAAGATAAAAATTTTGTAAAATATTCCTTGGATAATTTTACTAACAAGGATCTTTTAAATCATTTTGACTCTATGGGAATTGAATGGACAAACCTTGAAAGTGGAAGAGCATATCCCAAAACCATGTCATCTAAAACAGTTAGGGATTGCCTCTATTTGGATGCTAAGGATAGGACAAATTTTATATTTGATAGTGAAGTAATTGACATAGATTTTAAAAATAAGCTTTTAATTACTGATAATAGTAAGTTAAAATATGATATTCTTATAGTAGCAAGTGGTGGCAAAACTCTTTCAAATTCAGGATCTGATGGTAAAATTTTAGATATTTTAAGAAAACATACCAAGGTTACAAGAACTTGCCCAGGGATAACAAATTTCGAAGTAAAAAATCCCCTCCCTAAAGCATGTAAAGGAACTAAAGTAAGTGCATCAGCAAGTGTTTTGATAGATGGTAAAAAAATTAAAGAATCTACTGATGATGTAATATTTCAAACCTATGGACTTACAGGGACAGCAATTCTTGATATATCAAATGATATAAGTTTAGCTTTAAGTCAGAAAAAAGGTGTAAATATTGATATTGATTTTTTTCCAGAATACTCATATAATACACTCTTGGGGAAACTAAAAAACAAGACAAAAGTATACCCTAATAGAAGTATAGAAGAGATTTTACTAGGATTTTTGCATGAAAACCTTATAAAAGAAATAATTAAAAGATCTGGTGTAAAAAATATAAAAAATAAAGACAAGGCTCTGGAAAAAATAGTATCAAATTTAAAATCCATGAGTTTTAAAGTCACTGATGTACACGATAAAACCAATGCACAAGTCACTATTGGCGGGGTAGCTACTGACAGAATAGATCCAAAAACTATGAGATCTTTAGATATTAAAGATACCTATTTTATAGGTGAAGTTATGGATGTGGCTGGTGCTTGTGGAGGATACAATATCCAATGGGCCTTCTCATCAGCAAAGTGTGCAAAAGACGACATAAGGAGATTATATGTTAAAAATAAATAGAAAATTAAAAGAGCTAAAACATAATGGTAAATCTATAAGTCTAGCTATTGTAGGCTGTGGAAAAATGGGAGCATCCCTTATCAATCAAATTGGGGATATAGATGCAATGGAAGTTGCTTTAGTAGTAGAACACACTCCACAAAAGGCTATAGATCAGCTTATAGCATCAGGTGTTTCAGAAGATAAAATTATAGAAACAGATGATTATGATGAGGCCTATGAGGTTATAGAAAAAGGTTATGTTGTAGTAAGTAGAAACTATAGGTTAGCCTATAAAATTTTACAAATAAATGCAGTTATAGATGCATCAGGTTCTCCTGAGTTTGGGGCAGAACTAGCCTATAAAACTATACAATACCATAAACACTTTATAAGTTTGAATGTGGAATGTGATGCTGTTATAGGACCAATTCTTTATAGTATGGCAAAAAAGGCTGGAGTTATTTACACTGCAACTGCAGGAGATGAGCCTGGCTCAATAATGGAACTTTGTGATTTTGCCTTTGGTATAGGTCTAGAAGTTTTGGTTGCAGCAAAGGGTAAGAACAATCCTTTGGATAACTATGCCACTCCAGAATCATTGAAAGAAATGGCAGAAAAGAAAGGTCTTTCTCCAAGAATGCTTACATCTTTTGTAGATGGTACAAATTCTATGATTGAGTTAAACTCTGTATGTAACGCACTTGGTTTCTTGCCTGATGTTTTTGGCTGCCACGGAATAGAAACTACACCAGAAACAGCTGTAGAAGATTTTAAACTTAAAGAAGATGGTGGTGTCTTAAATTCTTATAAGGTAGTAGAATATTCACCAGGAATGGATCCAGGAGTTTTCTTGATAGTAACAAGTGATAAAAAAGAAGTAAGAGACTTATTTAAATACTTAAATTTAGGAGATGGTCCAAACTATTTATTAAATAGACCATACCACCTAACAAGTTTAGAGACTCCAATTTCTATATATAATGCTGTAGTAGAAGATGAACCAACCATTGTACCAATACATGGACAAGTGGCAGATACAGTAACAGTTGCCAAAAGAGATATCAAAAAGGGAGAATTACTTGATGGAATAGGTTCTGATAAGGTATTTGGAAAACTTACTACTCACAATGACTCTATAGTAAATGATCTTTTGCCAATTTCTTTAATAACAAAGAAAACTAAAGCAAAAGTTGACATAAAAAAAGATACTATTATAAATCTTTCTATGGTAGAAATTGATGAACAAGCAACTATAACTAAACTTAGAAGAAGACAAAATTCAATGAAATTATAATAGATAAAAATATAAACAGAGCAAATATTTGCTCTGTTTTATTAAAAATAAAATTAATTAGAATTTTTTATATGGAAAAAAATAAATGAAAAATAGTTTATAAAAATTAATCTATTATAGATTTGTTGTTAGATTATTTATATGATTAAATCCCACCATTTATGGTTTACTATTAAAAAGCATTTAAGGTGACTTATTTTTAAATGATATTACATTTATACATATTATTTCTTATTACTAAAGGCATAGAATATCTTAATAAAGAATAGAAGTTTCTCTTATATTTTTTTATTTTTATGTCTAAATTTTTGGAGAAAACTAATGCGAAGTAACAAAGTTATTGCCCTAGCAAACTGCTGTCTAAATCAAAATACGGTCCTTTTAAATTGGGAAAGAGCTCCAGGAGCTTATCCTTTTGCAAGCTTACTTATAGAAAAAGGAATTGGTATTATTCAACTTCCTTGTCCAGAGCTATTGGCTAAAGGAATAGACAGACCACCTATGACCTATGAGGATTATAATACAGAAAAACACAGAAATTTGTGTAAAAATCTCTGTGATTTGCCAATAAAAACCATTAGAGCACAAGTTGATGGTGGAGTTGAATTTCTTGGAACTATAGGTATATATGGAAGTCCAAACTGTTCTATTTCAGACAAAAGAGGTATTTTTATGGAAGAGTATTTTAAAATGCTAGAGATTAATGGTCTTAATACAGATTACTTAGAAGTTCCCAACAACTATATTAGCGGAGATATTATAAAAGAAAAGGATTATGAAAAAGTTTTGTTAAAATTTATAGAAGTATAGTGTTAAAGAAACATTCGATAAACAAATTTAAATATAACTACTAATAAAAGGGATCTTGTAAAACTAAAAGTTTATTTACAAGATCCCTTTAAAATATTTATTTATAATATTATTTTTTATTAAAACTCAAATATTTCCTTACCAAGTTTAGTATTTGCTGGATCTTCTCCTTCAAATACTATTTTTTTAACATCATTTTGGTATCTAATATTTTTCCATAGGATACCACCTACGAATTCTTCATCTTTTTTAAAGAGCTTATAGATATTTTCCCCATCTTCTTTCTTTATTTCTTCAATACCTTCTCCAGAAGTAATTCCTGCAGAAAATACTTTTAAATCACCTAATAATAGACTTGTGAATGGTTTAGGAACTTCATATTTTTCATTTCCACCAGTCATATTAATTCCTGCGATCTTACCCATTTCTTTAGATGCTGTCCAAAGTCCCATGGTTACATCTTCTATTTGGGCACAGTCACCAATTGCATAGATATTATCATCTTTGGTTTTTAATGATTCGTCTACACAGATTCCTCTATCAGTTTCAAGTCCTGAGTTTTTGGCTACTTCTATATTACTTCTTACTCCTGCTTGGATCATTATAGCATCTGCATTATAAGTTTCTCCATTATCAAGTTCTATACCACATGCTATTCCATCTTTTTCTAATATTTTTTTAGTACTTTTACCTGTGATGGATTTAATACCCATATCATTTAATTCTTTTTCAATCTTTATAGAAAGCTCTGGGTCAAGTTGTCTAGATAGTAAGTGAGGCATAGTCTCTACAATTAAAACTTCAAGCCCAAGTTTAATAATAGAATATGCTGCTTCAAGCCCCAATAATCCTCCACCAATTATAATTACCTTATTTTTGTTGGAGATGGTTTCTTTAAATTCTAAAAGATCATCTAAAGATCTGATGGCAAATACACCCTTTGTATGGGCATTTTCTATTGGTGGAACAAAGGAATGAGATCCTGTGGCAATAAGTACTTTGTCATATTTTAATTCGTTTCCATCTTCTAAGATAACAAGTTTTTGTTCTCTATCTATTTTTTCTACACTAGTTCCTAGTCTTTCTTCTACGTCGTTTTCTTCATACCATTGTTGATTTTTAACAAGTGTATCTTCTACACAAAATTCCTTACATATTAAATCAGACAGTCTAGTTCTCCAATAGGTATGATTTTTTTCTTTAGAAATAATAATAATCTTTGCATCTTTTTCTCTATCTCTAATTTCTTTGGCACAGGTAAAACCTGCAATACCATTACCTATAATAATATAATCGTACATAATATCTAACTCCTACTTTCGAATTCTTACATATTTTTAATTTTAAACAGTTAAGTTCATTATACCCATAAAATGTAGTTTATAAAATAACAATTAAAATATTTTAAGAAAAGTTTTTCTTCCTTTTGAATGTATTAAATGTATAATATATATAGAAGAAATAAATTCTAGAATTTAGAAAGGAATAATTTTATGGATTGTTTTGTTAAACTAGCCTACGAGTCAATAAAATATTATCTTAAAAATCATAAGGCTCCTGAGAACTATGATGATTTTTTTAAGAATAAAAATCAAGGAATCATTGTAAGAATAGAAAATAATGGGAGATTAAAAGGCGAAAGTGGTTCTATTTATCCTACAAGAAAGGATTTAGGACTTGATATAATTCATGAAGCCATAAATGCTGGATTTTTTTCATATACCTATATGCCAATTACAGAAGAAAATCTTTCTGATCATAAGATTACAATTTTTGAATTTACTGAAGTTGAGCAAATGAAATATATAGAAGATTTTCAAGATTTTGATGGAATTTCTATAACCTTTAATGATGAAAGATTTATAAGTTACAGGAAGGATTTTGATTCGGACTTAGAAATGTTTCAAGAGGCTATAAAAAAAGCTAATTTAGATAGTTGGGATATCTTTCTAATAGAAAAATTTAAGCTTGTAGTCCATCAAGTAGATTGATAGTCTCTAAAAAACTATTTAATACTTATTAAGTCTTATAAATAAATTTAATAACTTCAATATTTTGATTTCTAAAAATATTTAGTATAAAGCTATAGATAATACTTTTAATAGTAAACTTTGATTTATACTAGTATTTTTAACCGAAATTTGTAAAAATATGATAAAGTATAGAAGAGATTAAATTATAATCATCTTACACAAGGAGTTAATATGAAAAGATTTCTAAAAAATATATTTAACCGTATGTCTCTCCTAGTGATTATGGTAATCCTAGAAATACTTTTGTTTATAGGACTAGTATCTTGGTTTGGGAGTAAAGCTGGCTGGATAGAAAATATTTTCAGAGTTATGGGATTTTTTATTGTAATTACTATTATTAATAATTCTAGGCATCTTTCAGCGGATATGCTTTGGGTATTGGCAATTATTTTGGTTCCAGTTTTTGGATCTGCTTTGTATCTTTTTTTGGGTGCAGATCTTATACTATCGAAAACTTTCCAAAATATATTAAAATGGACAAAAAATTCTAGAAGATACTATATACAAGATCCAAATGTATTAGAAGATATGAAAGAATTAGCACCAGATATTTCAGGTCAATTCTCTTATATTTCAGATTATTCAGGCTATCCTTTTTATGAGAATACTGGATTTACATATTATCCTGTTGGAGATGATGGATTTACTCCTATAATTGAAGCTTTGAAAAATGCAAAGGAATTTATTTTTTTAGAGTTTTTTATAATAGATGATGGAATAATGTGGAATACTATCCTTGAGATCTTGGAAGAAAAAGCAAAAGCTGGTCTTGATGTAAGAGTTATGTATGATGATATGGGTTCTATGATGAAAGTTTCTTCTTCTTTTGTAGATAAACTAGAAGAAAAAGGTATAAGTTGTATTCCATTTAACAAGATTAACCCTTTCATAGGTGTTATTATGAATCATAGAGATCATAGAAAAATTATGGTTATAGATGGAAAAGTTGCCTTTTCTGGTGGGATAAATTTGGCTGATGAATATATAAATAAAAAAGAAAGATTTGGCCACTGGAAGGATAATGTAATAAGGATTACAGGAGAAGCTGTTTGGTCATACACAGTAATGTTTTTAACCAACTGGAATGCTCTTGCTGATAAAGAAGATGATAACTTCTATGCCTTTAAAAGAGAAAGTGTTACAGAAGAAAAAGATGGATATATCTGTTTATATGGGGATACTCCCTTAGATAGAGAAACAACTGGACAAGATATTTACATTTCAATACTTAACCAATCTAAAGACTATTGTTATATCTTTACTCCATATCTAATAGTAGATACACAAATGGAAAATGCTCTAGTACTAGCAGCCAAAAGAGGAGTAGATGTTAGAATAATTACACCAGGTATTCCTGATAAAAAAATAGTCTGGAATATAACCAGGTCTTATTATAGAAATTTAATTAAAGATGGAGTAAAAATTTATGAATATACGCCAGGATTTATGCACTCCAAGGTATTTATATCAGATGATAGGGTAGCTACAGTTGGAAGCATAAATCTTGATTATAGATCACTTTATCTGCATTTTGAAAATGGTACCTATATCTATGGATCAAAAGAATTAGAGAAAATAAAATATGACTTTGTTGAAACCATGGACTTAAGTCAAATAATTAATTTAGAGGATGCAGGATTTGGACCTATAAAATCAATTTTCATAGGTTTTATGAAGATATTTGCACCACTATTATAAAAGGATAAATAAAAAGCTGGCGAAAGTATTTTCACCAGCTTTTTTGAAGACAATTATATCACATAGAACCTAAGCTCATGTTAGTATTTATTTTTTCTTATTTTTTCTTAAAGATTCCTTTGTCAGTTTTTTTAAAAAGACCACCTAAGACTTTATCATTATCTTTTACTTTCTTTTGAAATAAACCACCTAGAACTTTTTTGCCTTGGTTTGTCTTTTTATTTTCTTTTCTCTTATTAGATTTGGACTTAGCAATTAAACCTATACCTATAGGTACTGCATACTTTAAAAATCCAGAAGACTTATCTTCTTTTTTGTATTTATTATTATTTTTTTTATTAAATAAAAATCCCATTATATTCTCCTTATGTCTATTTATAAC
>JBQDYR010000087.1:0-7608 GCA_052105355.1 Anaerococcus sp. | reverse complement strand
TAATAATAGCATTAACTATACTAAATAAACCAAATAAAAGCCCAACTATAGCACCCACTATAGGTCCTTCTAAAATTGCCCCTATAATAACAGGTATATGCATAGTGGTTATATTGATAAAACCTAATGGTATAAAACCTAAAGGAGTCAATCCTAATACTATAGTAATAGCTCCAAGCATTGCTGTTACAACTAATTTTCTTGTTTTTTCTTTATTATTCATATTTACCCCCTGATGCGATTCATTTTAGATATCGCTCAAATTAGATTATATAATAATAGAAAAATTTTGCAATAAAAAAATTCACTCTTAAAGAGTGAATTGATCTTGGTGCGCCATCGGAGGCTCGAACTCCGGACACCCTGATTAAGAGTCAGGTGCTCTACCAACTGAGCTAATGGCACTTAGCGATTACTTTTATATAATACCAAAAGCTTTATACCTTGTCAAATATTTTTTTAATAAATCAACCAAATATTTACAATCTGTTTTTCAAGTTGGTTATAACTCCAAGTTCTTTCTGAATTTTTTAAAGAATTAGGATCATTTATTACAAATTTATTATTAGAATATGAATCTATAACCAAAATATGACCTGCAAGTGTAAAATTTCCTGGGCCTACAGAGACTATTAGTGGTCCTTTTTTTAGTGCATTTATCATATTTTCTTCATTGATTGGTATATTATCTATATTTCTATTATACTTATAAGCTTCATCTGTAAAAAATTTCCATGATATACCATTTTCTCCCATATAATTATGTGCATCTTCTGCTATAGTTAATGGACTTATAGAAGGATCATCTTCTAGTCTAGAAAGAACCATAGCCATGGAAGTAGGACCACAGCCTGCGAAACCTATTATACTTGATCCTAAAGGATTATAAGCCCATCTATTATCCCATTGGAGGTAGTAGGGAGTAGATCTGCCATAGTTTTTACTTTCTCCTATTTCATATTGAAAATCATTGATATTATTCTCATAGTTGTATACAAAATCTATTGTATCATCGTCATTTCCTATCAAATTTTGTTCTATTGTTTCTAAAGAATCAAAATTCTCATAAAGCCATTGGGCTTTAGGATTACTTTTTGCTTCTTTTTCTAGATTAGTTTTTAGTATATTATAGTCGTCAGTTTTTACATCTGCACTAAATATATTTTCTATATGGAGTATTTCTTTAAATTTATATATGGATAAAAAAGCTACTATTAGTACCAGAATAAGTAAGATTCTTTTAATAATTTTTTTCATTTTTTACCTAACTTTCTTTTTTAACTCATATAAATCTTACTACAGGTAATGTAATTTAACAATTAATATAATCTTAATTAAAAATAAACAGATTGTGTTATAATTAATAAATAATGTTTACTTGGCACCCATTATAAAAAATATCAAGGAGGATGAGATTATGAATAATAATTCTTATGATTTTAAAGATGTCAACTTTTTAGTTAAATCCGCAGTAGTAGCAGCTATTTATGCTGTACTTACTCTAATGTTACCAATGTTATCCTATGGACCAATTCAGCTTAGATTTAGTGAAATCATGGTTTTGTTGGTATTTTATAATAGAAGATTTATACCAGGTTTAGTTCTTGGATGCATGCTTGCAAATCTAGCTAGCCCTATAGCAATCTTTGATGTAATTTTTGGGTCTTTGGCTTCTTATTTGGCTTTTATTTTTATGTATAAACAAAAAAGTCTATTTAGATCATCTTTTTTTCCAGTAATATCTATGGTTATACCAGCACTGTTAACATATTTCTTGCTAGATAACTCTCAAGTATTTATTTTAATGCTATTACAATTTATGGCTAGTGAGTTTATTGTAGTAAGTATTATAGGTGTAAGCATATTTAAAACTCTAGAAAAAAATAAGGGATTTATGTCATATATTAATAATTTTTAATAGAAAAAAGCTGTTGCAGTTTACGCAACAGCTTTTTTTTTATTCTTGTTCATTATCTTCTGAAGATTTTTTCTTGTTATATTCTTCTTTTGTCATTACATCGATTATGTTAGCTTTTAGAGCTTGTACTTTAATTCCTGTTAGGTTAAGAACTTCATCTTTAATCATTCTATCAAGTTGATTAAAAACTTGAGGAGCTTTTTTTCCATATTCAAGAATTATATTGGCATTTACTATTGCATTTTTATCATCTATATCTACATCGATACCTGATGTTGAGTCTTGATTGTTAGATGTAAATGAGTCTGTAATAGAGGAAAGAATGTTTCCTTGTAATCCTAAAATACCATCAACCTTGTCAACGACTTTTTTAACTATTTTTGCAAGAACTTTTTCTTCAATTGAATATTCACTTACTTGCTCAGTGAATGTATTACTTTGTACGTTATTATTTTCCATTTATTCCTCCTATAAAGATATATAACTTTGTTATTATATTAGATATATACCCAAAGGGATTTAAAATAATAATTATTTAGCAAGCTTTTTAACTATATTTTCTATTTCTTCAAATTTTTTTTCAATATCGTCAACATCACCGTTTGATATAGCATCGTGAACACAGTGCTCTAAGTGAGCTTTAAGAACTTCTGTATTTATATTTTTTAATATAGATACGGAAGCCATAATTTGATTAGAAATATCTACACAATATCTATCATCTTCTACCATTTTTATTAGACCATCTAATTGTCCTCTAACGGTTTTTAGTTTTCTGAGCGTCTTATTTTTATCAGCTTGCATTATTCCTCTATAATATCTGTAACTTCGTAACCTGCTTCTTTTATTTGTGATTTTATTTCTTCTTTATTTAAATCACCCTTATATTTTATACTAGCAAGTTTTTCATCAAGGTTAACTTCAGCTTTTTTAATACCATCAATATTTTGTAAAGTCTTTTCAACACTAGCCTTGCAATGGTTACATGACATACCTTCTACTTTAATATTAGCTTTTTTGTTTCCAAACATATTTTCCTCCTCTTTTTTATATGAAATATTTTTATCTTCTTTTTTTATTGTTTCAATTTTTTCTTTATTTTCGTATTCTGGTTTAAACTTTCTAAGTCTTAATGAATTTAATGATACAAATACTGACGACATGCTCATCGCAAAAGCAGCAAACATAGGTGATAAGGTCCAACCTTTTAATGGATATAATAATCCTGCTGCAAGTGGGATGCCTATGATATTATAGAAAAATGCCCAAAATAGATTTTCCTTTATTATTTTTATTGTATTTCTAGATAGCTTCATAGCATTTACTATATCTAAGATATTATTGTTAATCAAAACTACATCAGCAGAATCTATTGCTATATCTGTACCATTTCCTATGGCCATTCCCACATCACTTCTCATAAGAGCAGGTGCATCATTTATTCCATCTCCTACCATTAAAACTTTTTTATTTTGATTTTGCAAATACTTTACTTGTTTTTCCTTATCTTGAGGTAAAACTTCTGCAAATTTCTGATCGATATTTAAATTTTTCCTAATTGCTTCAGCTGTCTTTTCATTATCTCCAGTAATCATACTTACTCTGTAACCTAAATTTTTCAATTCATTTATAGCTAATTTTGACATGGACTTAGGTCTATCTTGAACACCAATTATTCCTATTACTTCCTTATTATTGGCAAAATACAAAGATGTTTTACCTTGATTTGAAAGATCATTTGAAGTTTTTTCAAAATCTTTTAGATTTATATTTGATTCTTTCATAAGTCTAATATTACCGGCTAGATATTCCTTTGAATTTACTTTTGCTCTTATTCCCATACCAGTTATGGATTTAAAGTCTTCTACGGAATCTAGGTGGACATTTAATTCATCCACATATGTGTTAATAGCAAGACTTAATGGGTGTTCAGAAGATTTTTCTAAAGAACCTGCAATTTTTAAAAATTCATCCTCAGGAATATTTGTTATAATATCAGTTACTTTTGGCTTTCCTTCGGTTATAGTTCCAGTTTTATCCATAAGAATTTCATCAACTTTGTGAAGATTTTCTAGTGCTTCTGCATTTTTAAATAAAAGACCTATTTGGGCACTTTTTCCTGTGGCAACCATAATAGCCATAGGAGTTGCAAGACCTAAAGCACATGGACATGATATAACTAGGACTGATATGGCCATGTTTAGAGCAAATTCCATATTTTTTCCTAAAAACATCCAAGTTATAAAGGTTATTATAGCTATTACAATTACAACTGGAACAAATACTGCTGAAATTTTATCTGCAATTCTTGCTATTGGGGCCTTAGTTTGATTGGCATCATTAACTAATTCTATAATTTGAGCTAATGTTGTATCCTTGCCAACTTTTTTAGCCTTAAATTTAATAGAACCTTCTTGATTTATAGTTGCAGAAATAACTTTATCGCCAACGTTTTTATAGACAGGCATAGATTCTCCTGTAATTGCAGATTCGTCAACTACCGATGAGCCAGATACTACTAATCCGTCTACTGGAATTGACTCTCCAGGTTTAACCATAATAGTATCTCCAACTTTTAAGTCATCAACTTTTACTATTTTTTCTTTATCATTAACAATTATTGTTGCTGTATTTGGTTTTAGCTTCATTAATGATTTCAATGAATTTTTTGTTTCGTTTTTACTTCTTGCTTCAAAATATTTACCAAGAGTAATTAAAGAAAAAATCATTGCTGAAGATTCAAAATATAGATTATGCATATATTCTTCAACTAATTTTTGATCATTATAAGCAAGTCCAGTAGAAAGTCTAAAAATTGCAAATATACCATAGATACTTGCTGCAGCAGAACCTAATGCTACTAATGAATCCATATTTGGAGCTCTATTAATTAGTCCTTTAAAACCACTCACATAAAATTTTCTATTTACATATAGAATAGGTAAAGTAAGTAAAAATTGCATAAAAGCATTATTTACTGCTCCTTCATATCCTCTTATAAATGAAAGGGTCTTTAGCCCTAACATAGATCCCATAGATACATACATTAATGGTATAAGAAATACAAAAGATACTATAAGTCTTAATTTAAAGTTTTCTCCTTTAGAAGCTACTGAGTTATCATTTTCATCCTCATATTCTTCTTCTGCGTCTTTACTTTTGGCACCATAACCTATTTTTTCAACTGCACTAACTACATCAGAACGTGTTATATTATCACTATTTCCATAATCTACAGTCATCGATTCTGAAATTAGATTAACATTTACATCTTTGACTCCAAGCTTTTTTACAGCCTTAGCTACATTCGCTTGACATGAAGCACAGGTCATGCCTGTAACTTCAAATTTTTCCTTCATATTACCTCCTTACATACACCCTGTGGGGGTATATAAATATTATATCGTAATAAATATACTTGTAAAGGGTAAAAAAATAAAAATGATAAAATAATTAAAGGAGATTTCATGGTAAGATATAATTTGATTTTTAAAGGAAGAGTTCAAGGAGTAGGATTTAGGTTTCGAGCCAAAATGATTGCAGATGAACTTATCCTAACTGGAAATATTAAAAATTTATATGATGGTGATGTTGAATGTAACATACAGGGGGAGAGAGAAAAAATTTCAATTTTTATTGAAAAGTTAAAGAAAAGTAAGTTTATTCATATAGATAAAGTAATAAAAGAGAATATTGATATTGTTGAGAACGAAAAAGGATTTACTATTAAATAAAATCACTCATATGAGTGATTTTATTTTTGATATATAAATATTATTTATTTTTTTGTAAATAACTTAGAAATAAATGGATTTATAATACCAAGAACAATACTAGCAAGTAGGGCTGTTCCAAATCCATCTATGCTTGATCCACTTGACATTTTAAATGCTAAGATAAGTACTAAAGCATTTACTACAAATGAAAATAAGCCAAATGTAATTAAAGTTAATGGTAAGGATAAAAGTTTAAGTATTGGTTTTATAATTGCATTTACAATCATTAAGGCCAAAGCTGTTACAATTAGTGCCTGATAGTTTATAAAATGAATGTTTGTAAAAAGTGCGTCGATTATCCATAAAGATACAGCATTTACTATCCAACTAACAACAAATCCCATAAAATCACCTCTCTTTTCTTTTATTTATTGTAATATATTTACCCAATAATTCACTTTATAAAATTAATTATTTCTATGGTATAATTTATCTAGCTTTTATCTTAAGATAAAGTTTAATGAATATTAGTATAAAAGAAAGTGGCGAAAAATATGAGATTAAAAACTTTTTTTGCTTTAGCTATAGCTAAAGCTTCTAGATTTTTTCTAAAATTAACAAATCATAAAGCAACTAGTTTACCAGGAATGCTAGCTTATAAAGTAGATCCTAATGTTTTAGACGCATTGAGTAAAAATACAAAATTTGTATTTGTCACAGGTACTAATGGTAAAACTATGACTACGCATTTTTTAACTAGCATTTTTCAAGAAAAATATGGCAAAGTTTTTACAAATGAATCAGGATCAAATATGGTCCAAGGAATAATTACAAGTTTACTTGATAACCCAAGCAAAGAAAATACAGTAGCTGTACTTGAAGTTGATGAGGCAAATCTAGTTAGAATTACCAAGTTTATAAAACCTGATTATGTGATATTTACAAATATATTTAGAGATCAAATGGATAGGTTTGCGGAAATTTATAATGTATATAGTAAATTAATTGATGGGATGAAAAATACGAATAATACTACTATAATAGCAAATGGTGATTTACCAATTTTTTCATACAAAGAAATGAATAACTATAATGTAAAATATTTCGGTATTAGAGATTCTGAAAAATCAAGTGATGAATATAATCTAGACCCTGAATTTAATAGTGATGGTATAATTTGTCCGAAGTGTCATAGCATTTTGAAATATAAATTAATAAATTACTCATCATTAGGAGATTTTTCGTGTCCAAATTGTGATTTTAAAGCACCAGAATTGACATACACACTTAATAAAATAGAAAAGATGTATGAGAATTACTCTGAATTTGTAGTAAATGGTAAAAACTATCAAGTAAATGTAGGAGGACTTTATAATGTTTATAATGCTCTTGCAGCTATTTCATGTGCTAGTGAGTTAGGTTTAAGTCATCAAATGATTTATGAAGGATTAAAAAAACAAAAAAATGTTTTTGGAAGACAGGAAACAATATCTATAGATGGTAAAAAACTTACCATAAATTTAGTGAAAAATCCTACAGGTTTAAATCAAGTTATTGATTTATTAAGTCTTGATAAAGCTCCCATAAGTTTGATTTGTCTTTTAAATGATAATTATGCAGATGGTACTGATGTATCTTGGATATATGATTCACATTTTGAAAACCTAAAAGATTTAGATATAAAAGATATATATGTATCAGGTATTAGAAAAAAAGATATGAAAAGAAGACTAGAAATAGCTGAGATATATGACGGAGTAATTGAAGAATTTAATTATGAAGAAGATATAAATAAGGTTATAAAATCTGCAAAAACTAATAATTTATATGTACTTTCAACTTATACAGCTATGAATAGATTAAGAGAGGTATTAAATTTAAAATGAAATTGAATATATGCCACCTATATGGTAATCTTTTAAATACTTATGGAGATATTGGAAATATCATGGCCTTAGAATATCAAGCAAAAAA
>JBQDYR010000086.1:0-7709 GCA_052105355.1 Anaerococcus sp. | reverse complement strand
CAATCCTATAGTGATATATTTCAAGGAAATAATAAAATTAAGGGTAAAAAAAACTGAAAGTAAAATCTTTCAGTTTTTTTATTTATATAGTAAGGAGTTACTATGAAAAGATTATATAATTTTGGAGCAGGTCCTGCTATCCTACCAGAAGAAGTTTTGGAAAAGGCAAGTAAAGATCTTATAACTTATAGTGATACAGGAATGGGAGTGTTGGAAATTTCTCATAGGTCTGAAATTTTTGAAAATATCTTAAATGAAGCAAAAAAAGATATAAAAGAGCTTACGGGGCTTGGAGAAGATTTTGAAATATTGTTTTTACAAGGAGGCGCTTCGACAGTCTTTGACCTTCTTCCTATGAATTTTTTATATAAATCAGATTTTGCATCCTTTATAGATACAGGTAGATGGACTAAAAGAGCCATGGAAGAAGCGAAATTTTTTGCTAAAGTTCAAATGATTGCCTCATCAGAAAAAGTAGGCTATAGAGAAATTCCTGATTTTGATATAGAAAAAATTAATCCTAAGTCAAAGTACCTCTATATTTGTACAAATAATACTATATATGGGACAAGATTTATTAAAGAGAAACTTCCAAAGTCAGATTTGCCTTTAATAGGAGATATGTCATCGCACATACTTTCAGAAACCTATCCCTATAAAGATTTTGATTTATTTTTTGCGTCTACTCAAAAAAACCTTGGTCCCAGTGGACTTACTATAGTAGGAGTAAAAAAATCTTTTTTACAAACTGCAAAAGATAACCTACCAGCTATGCTTTCCTATAAATTTATGGCTGAAAAAAATTCCCTCTATAATACACCACCAACCTTTAATATTTATTTTTTAGGTCAAGTTTTAAAATGGATAAAGGAAAATGATGGATTAGAGGCTATAGAAAAACTAAATAAAGAAAAAGCAAAAATCCTCTATGAATATATAGATAACTCAAATCTATTTAGAAATGAAGTTGAAAAAGAGGATAGATCCCTGATGAATGTAGTATTTACTAGTGGAAATAAAAATCTTGATTATAAATTTATAAAAAATAGTGAAGCTAGCGGACTTTTAAACTTAAAAGGGCACAGGTCATTAGGTGGTATGAGAGCTTCTATATACAATGGCATGGGTCTTAAAGGAGTTAAAGTTTTAGTAGATTTTATGAAAGATTTTGAAATAAAGAATAAATACCATCCAAAAGATTAAGGATTGATTCTAATTTTTATTATAACTATATGGAAAATGCTGGTATGTTTGGTGATTTGGCTTTATTCTTAGATAAAAATTTCTTTGAAGAGAATAAAACAGGAGCTCTATTGACAGAAGAGGGAGAATATAAAATTGATTTCTTTACCGTCATACAAGCAGATGGATATGATCAAAATGTATTCAACCCATCAAACATTACAAATGATCAAGAGAAAATGGAATTTTTGCAATATTTAAAGCAAAAAGAAGTCAATTCTAGAGATATAAAAATAGAACCTGAAGACAGGATAATTGGACTATCAACATGTACATCTGTACAAACAAACGGTCGAACAATACTTTATGGTATTTTGAGATTAAAGTGAATAGGAGATAATAGTGAGAAAATCTAAAAAGACGATTATAATGTTATTATTTACTCTTATTTTGTGCTTTCCAACTATAGTAAATGCTTCAAGTGAATATGAATCTACTGTTAACATACCTGTCAAGGTAGAGCTAGATGGAGAAACAACAGATGAGGATTTTACATTTAGTATAGAAAGAAAAAATGGTGAAACAAACTTTTTACCAGAGAATACTAAACTTGTTATTTCAAATGATTCTAGCAAAAATTTTGGACCAATAGTATACAATAAACCAGGAGTTTATGAATATATAATTAAACAGATACCTGGAGACAACAAAGATATTGTATATGATAAAACTATATATAAAATCAAAGTTTTTGTTGAAAATGAAATGGATACAAACGGAAAGATATCAGGTAGCTTGATAAGTTTATTAATATTAAATAATGATGTAAGTCAAAATAAACTAAGTGAAATTGTCTTTCATAATAAATATAATAATAATCCATCTCCGAATCCAAAGCCTTCTCCTAAAACAGGTATCGAAGGTTCATATATCTTTATTATCATTTTAGCAATAGCAATTTTAGGATTACTAATAATAAAAAAAGTAGAAAATAAGAATAAAAGAAAATAAAAAAGATTGTTATAGATAATTTCTATTAAATGATTAGGCTCCTTAACAAATAGTTTTATAAGGAGTAAGTAATAAAAAAAGAATTGTAATTTTATTTACAATTCTTTTTTTATTTTAAAGTATTCTTTACTTTTAAAGAGCTTTATAAAACTAAGTTTGAAATTATAGCCAATAAATTTACTATAAACTCTGATATATATAAAGAGTCATTTTTGTGTCTATTTTTTATTTACATATTCCAACAAAAGATTATCTATATTTTCTATTTCTGAAAGAATTATATCTTTTATTTCTATTTCAAAGTCTTCGTAGGTTTTGCCTGTATTTTGGTCTATGGCTTTTATGCTTACTATATCCTCATCACAATAAGTAACAAATCCTGTTGTGTAGTCATAGTAGTCAAATGATGTTGCTACTGTTATAACTTTTCTATATTTATGGGCATATTTTATGAGTTCATAAAAATCAGGTTTTTGTTTAAAAACAGGATCATCAGATATTCCAAGCTTACTTTCATCCCAAAAATTCTTATATTTTTCTAATCTATTTAGATAGTCAGTATTGCTTTCTATATTTTCTATTATATCTTTTTTTAATAGAAGATATCCGTCTAACCTTCCTTGGTCATCAATAGACTTTATAAAGATCCTTTTTTTGTTTTCGTAGATTATATATCCTACTGAAAAGGAATCTTCGCTTGTTGAGTAGATTTCTACCAACTGATTTTCTTTCATTTAATCCTTACTCCTTTTGGTAAATTATAGGATTATATTAGCATAATATAAGAAAAAAATCCAAAGCAAACTTTGGATTTTTTTAAATACTTATTAATGTTCCATAAATCTTTTTAGGAACTCTCTTGTTCTATCATTTTTTGGATGTTCAAAAATTTCTTCTGGACTTCCTTCTTCAAGGATTACTCCTTGGTTCATGAAAAGAACTCTTGTAGATACTTCTCTTGCAAAGTCCATCTCATGAGTTACAACTATCATAGTCATTCCTCTTTCGGCAAGTTTACTCATAACTTCTAATACTTCACCTACTGTCTCTGGATCTAGGGCAGAAGTTGGTTCATCAAAGAGTAAAACTTCTGGTTTCATACAAAGGGCACGTGCTATGGCAACTCTTTGCTTTTGTCCACCTGAAATTTGTGATGGTTTTGCGTTGACATAGGCTTCCATTCCTACTAGGTTTAGATATTCTCTGGCAGTTTTTTCTGCTTCTTTTTTATCTACTCCAAGGACTAATTCTTGGGCAAGTGTACAGTTCTCTAAGATATTTTTGTTCTCAAAAAGATTGAAGTTTTGAAAAACCATGCCAAATTTTGACCTGAATTTTCTTTCATCAAAGGATTTATCTAAAATCTCTTCTCCCTTATAGAAAACTTTTCCTCCTGTAGGTATTTCTAAAAGATTTAAGCACCTTAGAAGTGTTGATTTTCCTGATCCTGAAGATCCTATTATGGTTACAACTTCACCTGGAGTCACAGAAAAGTCTATATTTTTTAAGACTAAGTTGTCTCCAAATTTCTTTTCTAAATTTTCAACTTTAATAATTTCTTGCATGTTGACCTCCTGTTGAAGATTCAAGGATAAATTCCTTATTGCCTAGTCTTTTTTCAAACATATTAATAATTCTTGTTACTGTAAATGTTAGTACAAAGTATATTATGGCTGTTATTAAATATGTTTGGAAAATTTGATAGGTAGAACCTGCAATAGACTTTGATATAAAGAATAGCTCTGTTACAGATATTACGTTAAGTACAGATGTATCCTTTATGTTTATTACAAACTCATTAGCTATAGCTGGAAGGATTGATTTAATAGTTTGTGGAAGAACCACATTAAACATTGTTTGTGAATGTGACATACCAAGGGCCTTGCAGGCTTCAAACTGTCCTTCATCTACAGAATTTATTCCACCTCTTACTACTTCTGATAGATAAGCTCCTGTGTTTATAGAAACTATAAATAATGCTGCCACCATAGTCGACATATCTATTCCCATGTATTGCTTTGCTCCATAGAAGATAAGCATAGCTTGAACCATCATAGGTGTTCCTCTGAATAATTCTACATATATTGCAAGGATTAAATTAATAAATTTTTGTAAATAATATCCGAAAATATTTTTATCCTTGTTTACTTGTGTTTTTCTAATAACTGCAACTAAAAGTCCTATAATAAAACCAACTATTGTACCAAAGATTGCTATCACTAGAGTATTTACTATACCTGATAGGAAAAGTGTACTATATTCTTTCCAAATGTTTTTCATTTGACCGAAAAAGCTTACTTGTTCTGAACCTTCTTCGCTTGTTGTAACTACTTGGTTCATTATCCTATCTTGGTCTTCTTTGGATAGGGTAGATAATACTTCATTTATTTGACTAGTTAATTCTGAATTTTTTCTTACTCCTACTGCTATAGAAGTATCTTCGGTTGAAGTTTTAAAACCCTTACCTTCATCAAATTCTACATAAGATAGATCATCATTGGAGTTTACAGCAGCCATTGCTCCTGGTTTTTCTGAAACATAACCGTCAATATTTCCAGCCTTTGTAGCAGATATCATAGATGGGAAAGACTCCATGGCTGTTTGCTTATTAACTCCTTCGATTTGATCTATAACTGTATAGTGGAAGGTGTTAAGTTGGCCAGTTATCTTTGCACCTTTAAAATCTTCTAGAGACTGGGCATCATTATACTCAGAATCTTTCTTTAAAACTATTACAAGATCTGAAGTGTAGTAGTTTTGTGTAAAGTCAATTTCTTTTTTTCTTTCTTCTGTTGGACTCATACCTGCAATGATAGCATCAATTTTACCACTTGTAAGTGCTGGTGGAAGTCCATCCCACTCAACCTTATAAATTTCTAGTTTTTTACCAAGTTTATCTGCTATAAGTTTTGCTACTTGTACATCATAACCATTAGCAAATTCATTTTTAGAGTTTACTACTTCTACTGCTCCATTTTCATCATTCACTTGAGAATAGTTAAAAGGTGCATAGTTAACTTCCATTCCTACTCTTAAGACATTAGATTCTTCCTCTTCACTAGCTAGTCCAATATTTGCTGGGATTGTAAGGACAAATATAAGTACTAAAGTCAAGATTCTTTTTAAATTTTTGTTCATCTTATCCTCCTAATTAGTTTTTTTATATAGTAGAAACTTTAAGTAAAAAAATATAAAAAAATACACGCTCTCTCTCCCACATGGGACGAAGACCGTGTTACCACCCAAATTCATATGTACTTCACAATACATAACTTACTAAGTACTACCATACTCTTTGGCTATAACGGGCCTACCCGTTGCTATAGATTAATTTTAGCAAAGCTCAAAGTCTTTATTCGTTAAAAGATGTAATACTCATTTTCACCTGATTGAGCTCTCTGTACTTACAAGACTATATAACTACTCTTCTTTTCATCGCTTTTCTAGATTTTAGCACATTAATACATGTGTGTCAATTGTTTTTTTGAAAAAAACTTATATATAATATTCTCTATACATTTTTAAAAGAATATTATATAATAATCCATATAAATAATAAAGAGAGGTTTAAAGGAGGAAAAAATGAAAAGAAATTCTAAAGTTACTAAAGATAAAACTTTAATCTCATGGAAGTCTTTAGTCTTTATGGCATTTGCTACCCTATGGGGTTTTGGAAACGTTACCAATGGATATTTCTACTTTGATGGACCAAAGGTAATCTTTTCATGGATTTTAATGTTTGCCCTATATTTCATCCCTTATGCCATGATTGTAGGAGAATTAGGATCTAAATTTAAAGATGAAGGTGGAGGAGTTACCTCATGGATTCAAGGTACAAGCGGATCAAAACTTGCTTATTATGCAGGCTGGACTTATTGGGCAGTACATATCACCTACATTGCTTCAAAAGGTTCAGGTGGACTAAAGGCTATCAGTTGGATGATATTTAAAAATGCTGAAACTTATGATTCATTCAAAACTATTAATGTCCAAATCATAACTTTAGGTATTTTATTGTTATTTGCTTTTATTGCATCAAGAGGGCTTAATCCACTCAAAAAAATGACATCCATTGCTGGATCTACTATGTTTGTTATGGGTATCCTTTATATTATTTTAGCTCTTGCTGCACCAGCTATTAATCCAAATTACGAATATTTATCATTTAACTGGAAAATGAATGAACTTGTACCAACATTTAACTTAAAATATATAACAAGTTTATCAATTTTGGTATTTGCTGTAGGTGGTGTTGAAAAAATTTCACCTTATATTAACAAGATGGAAGGAGACTCTTCTAAAGAATTCCCTAAATCAATGATCTTTGCTGCAGCTATGGTTGTTGTTTCAGCTTTACTTGGAACAGTAGCTATGTCAAGAATGTTTGATCCAGAAATATTTAATGCTTCACCAGAGGCTTTTGATTCATATGTAGCAAACGGAGCCTATTGGTCATTCCAAAAACTTGGAGAATATTATGGACTAGGAAACATCTTCTTGGTACTTTATGCTCTATGTAATGCTATTGGACAATTATCAATTCTTGTTCTAAGTATAGATGCACCATTAAGGATGCTTCTTGAGGATGATAATACATCCAAATATATTCCAAGAACATTACTTAAAAAGAATAAATATGGAGCATATATCAATGGTATTAAGATGGTAGTAGTTCTATCAGGAACTATCCTTGCAGCTCAAATTCTTTTGCCAGGTGCTGCTTCAGTTTTACAACAAATTACAAAACTTAATTCTGTAACCATGCCACTTAGGTATCTATGGGTATTTGTTGCTTACTTTTTAATGAAGAAAAAAGAAATGGATGATGGTGGCTTTAAGTTTACAAAATCAAGAGGACTAGGTATGTTTTGGGGAGCATGGTGCTTTATCCTAACTCTTGCAAGCTGTATACTTGGTATGTATTCAGAAAACCCAGTTACCTTTGCCCTAAATGTAATCACACCAGTTGTTTTAGTAGGTTTAGGTTTAATCTTCCCAATTATAAGATCAAAAGAGGATAGAAAGCTAGCAGAACAAAATAAATAAAACACAAAATAAGTTTATAAGACGGAGTGTATTTTCGTCTTATTTTTTTTGAAAAATCATGCTATAATATAGCTAATATTTATTAGTATATCAAGCTTTGATTAAGTTATGAGGAGGAGATAAAATGGCAGAAGATAATAAGTTAGAAAATAAAAAAGAGGAGGGAAAAAAAGGAAAAAATAAGTTTAAGTTTATTATAGGTCTCGGATTGATAATTGTTTTGGCAATATACATACCAAAAATTATAAACCCAAACTTAGAAAAAGTTACGACTATATCCAAGGCATCTTTGGAAAATGTCTTAAAAATAAATGACCTATCAACTTTTGATTATACCTATAATGCTGTCACTGATGTAAAAGATGATAAAGATAAGATAAAATATCATGTTTCCTATGAGGGACTAGTAACACTTGGTATTGATTTTTCGAAAATAGATATTTCAGTAGATGAAGAGAAAAAAGAAATAT
>JBQDYR010000085.1:0-7722 GCA_052105355.1 Anaerococcus sp. | reverse complement strand
GATGTAGGTTTCATAGAAGCATCTATCAAAGAAGTAAAAGATGCAAGAGTTGGTGATACAATAACTCTTGTAGATAATCCAACAAGTGAACCTCTAGAAGGATACAAAGAAGTTTTACCTATGGTGTATTCTGGAATTTATCCTGCAGAAGGAGAAAGCTACAACAAGCTAAGAGATTCATTAGAAAAACTTCAAGTTAATGATGCTGCTCTTGTTTTCGAACAAGAAAATTCTCAAGCTCTTGGTATTGGTCTAAGATGTGGTTTCTTGGGACTGCTTCATATGGATATTATTTCTTCAAGATTAGAAAGAGAATTTGATCTTAACATAATAGCCACAGCTCCATCAGTTATTTATAAATTAAAATTAAAGGGCAAAGACGAGCTTGTTGAAATTGAAAATCCTAATGACTTTCCAGACCCTACAGAAATAGAATATATAGAAGAGCCAATAACAACTGCTGAAATAATCACACCTAAGGATTATGTGGGACAAGTTATGGAACTTTCTCAAGCAAGACGTGGAAGTCTTTTAGATATGACTTATATAGACGAGAGAAGAGTATCTATAAAATATAAGATTCCTCTAAATGAAATAATTTATAACTTCTTTGATTCTTTAAAATCAAGAACTAGAGGTTATGCATCACTTGATTATAATGTAGATGATATTGCAAAATCTGATTTAGTAAAACTTGATATACTTATTAACGAAGATGTAGTAGATGCCTTATCTATGATTGTTCATAGGGATTCTGCATACTCTAGGGGAAGGATGATAGTTGAAAAATTAAAAGAAGAAATACCAAGACAACAATTTGCTATACCAATCCAAGCAGCAATTGGTGGAAAAGTTATAGCTCGTGAGACGGTAAAAGCTCTCAGAAAAGACGTTATAGCAAAATGTTACGGTGGAGATATTTCTAGAAAGAAAAAGCTTTTAGAAAAACAAAAAGAAGGTAAGAAGAGAATGAGACAATTAGGTTCTGTTCAGATTCCACAAGATGCTTTCCTATCAGTTTTAAAATATGATGATGATAAATAATTAAAATAAGAAACTAGGAGAAATATTTCTCCTAGTTTTTTTGTATTTTAAATTAAAATAATAGTATAAATTATCTCATATACATCTAATACTAAAAGACTTTATCTTAGATTTATAAATTAATGTAAAAACATGTATTTTATGAAAATAATATAAACTGAATATTGAATTATGTAGTTAAAAATATCCAGTCTATAGTAATATAAAGACAATAATATGTAAAACTAAAACTCCCAAAATTATTTATTAAAAAATTTGGGAGTTTTAAAATGTTTATTTTAAATTTTTATTATATACGATTATTTAACCAAGAAATTGTATCTTGAATTACTTCATCTTTAGCATATTCATTATATATTTCATGGAATAAATTACCATAAATTTTAACTTGTTTATCATCACTTGCAATTTCTTTAAAGAAATTTAAAGAATCTTCATATGAAACCAAGGCATCTCTTTCTCCATGAAGAATTAAAACAGGATAAACAAAATCTTCTGAATTATCCTTTAGCCACTCAAGTCCCTTAGCAAGTTGTTGTCCAAGTCCAACTGTAAATGTTTTTTCATTTAATGGATCATTTTCATAGTCTATTCGTACTTCTTCCACTGAACAAACTCCATCGCCCATTTCATTTTCAAGCCTTGTATGAGGATCTAGTTCACTTGGTATTTCTTTAACAGTATTATTAAAATCTCTAGTTAAAGCACCGGAAGCTACTATACCATCCACCTTTCCTTTATATTTAGTACCAAAGGCAGTTACTCCAAATCCTCCCATACTATGGCCAATCAAGTAAACAGGAAGTCCTGAATTTTCTTTTTTAGCTAATTCTACCACAAAATTAATATCATCTATTAAATCATTATAATCTTCATAATAAGCTCTTTCACCTTCAGATTTTCCGTGACCTCTATGATCAAAGCGATAAACTCCAAAGTTTGCATCATTTAATTTTTCAATAACATATTTGTAACGACCAGAATGTTCAGCTAAACCATGAACAAGTACAATAACAGCTTTCATATTATCTGGCAACGATTTCTCGGCGAATAATTTTGTTCCATCAAATGATTGTAACATTAACTCTTTTTTCAAAATAAACCCCTTTCTAATTTATACTAAAAATTTCATGTATACTTTTTCCTGATATAATTTTATACTAAATTGTAATCCTAGTCAATTTATAAATAAATTTTTTTAATAATAGAATATAGTAAAAACTAATTTTATAGATTACATATTTAGAATCATATTTTTAAGATAGAAATAATAAAGAGGCAGAAAGAATATATGAAAGATCACGTTGGAAATATATCGCGTTGATACTACAGTGAGAAATAAAAAAATGAAATTATTTTTGACAAATTAAAAATTAATGTGTATAATTCTATTTAATTAAAAAAATATCGCCAGTGATGGAGAAAGTAGCAAGGATGAATTTACAGCGAGTTAGAGAATGGTGTGAGTCTAATATTGAAATTTTTGTGAAGAGAGCTTCGGAGGTTGCTAGAGGAAATATAGTATTTTAGCAGGTTACCCGCCTTAAGGGATTTAAGTGGATAGTATCTATCAACTAGAGTGGTAACGCGGAAAATTTCGTCTCTTGATCATTTTTGATCAAGAGATTTTTTATTAACTGAAATTAAAGTGTTTTTGTATTGAAAACCGGATTCAATATTTGATTTGCCTTATTGTAGTTGTGTGAAACTATCAATTAGAGTGGTACCACGGAATTTCGTCTCTTGATTTTTAAATCAAGAGATTTTTTGTATATATAGGATTTATTAATAGGAGTACAAGATGAGACAAAATTTTAAAATAATTAGGAACATAAACTTTTAGTTTTTAGTTCATATTAATAATATAGAAAATGATATAGGTACTTAAAAAAATAATAAAAATTTGAAAATAAAAGACTTAAGGAGAATAAAATGAAAAAAATTGTATTAGCTTATTCAGGAGGATTGGATACTTCTGTCATTATTCCATGGTTAAAAGAAAATTATGATAATTGTGAAATTATTGCAACTTGTGTTGATGTAGGACAGGGTAATGAAGTTGATGATGTATATGAAAAGGCTATGAAAAGTGGTGCTAGTAAATGCTATATTTTAGATGTCAAAGAGGAATTTGTAAAAGACTATGTTTGGCCAATGATAAAATCTGGCGCAGAATATGAAGGAAAATACTTATTAGGAACAGCTGTTGCACGTCCTTTGATAGCCAAAGAACTAGTTAAAATAGCAGAGAAGGAAAATGCAGATTATATTTGTCATGGTGCAACTGGAAAAGGAAATGATCAAGTTAGGTTTGAACTTGGTATAAAAGCCTTAAATTCAAATATAAAAATAATCGCACCTTGGAGACTTTGGGATATCAAATCTCGTGATGATGCCATAGATTATGCAAAAAATCATGGAATAGAAATTCCAGTAACTAAAGAAAAACCTTACAGTATGGATAGAAATGTACTTCATTTAAGTCATGAAGGTGGAGATTTAGAAAATATAGAGAATGAACCAAAGAAAGACTTATTATTAATATGTAACTCTATAGAAAATGCACCAGATCAAGCAGAATATATTAGCATTGGTTTTGAAAAAGGAATTCCAATATCAATTAATGGAGAAAATTTACCTCCTTTAGAGCTATTAGAAAAGGCAAATAATATTGCTGCAAAACATGGTGTTGGTATATTAGATCTAGTTGAGAATCGTTTAGTTGGAATGAAATCAAGAGGTGTATATGAAACTCCAGGTGGAAGCTTGTTAATTGAAGCACATAAAGCTTTGGAAAGTATTGTTTTAGATAAAGATACTATGTCTTTTAAATTCCATGTTGCTATTAAATATTCTGAATTACTCTACAATGGAAAGTGGTTTACTAACCTTAGAGAAGCCATAGATGCTTTTATTGAAAGTACACAAAAAACTTGTACCGGAGAAGTAAAAATGAAACTATATAAAGGCAATTGTATTCCAGTAAGTATTTCTTCTCCTTACTCTTTATATGATGATACTTTAGCAACTTTTGGAGAAGATGATGTATATAATCAAAAAGATGCAGAAGGCTTCATTAACTTATTTGGTCTATCTCTAAAAATTAATGCTATGATGAAAAAAAATAATGATATTGATACATTTTAAGTAGGGAGGAAATGATGCAATCATTGTGGGGAGGAAGATTTCAAAAAGAAATGGATGAGTTGATGGAAGATTTTCATGCATCTATTGATTTTGATAAAAAATTATATAAACAAGATATACAAGGTAGCATAGCTCATGTTACAATGCTTGGTGAAGTTGGAATTATCAAAGAAGAAGAATCTGAGTCTATAATTAAAGCTTTACTAGAAATTGAAAAAGAAATTGAGAACGGAGCCTTTGTTTTTGGAAAAAAACATGAAGATATTCATATGAATATAGAAAATGCTTTGATTCAAAAAATAGGAGACGTAGGTAAAAAGCTACATACAGCAAGAAGCCGAAACGATCAAGTTGCTTTAGACTTAAAATTGTATATAAAAAAAGAGGTCAAAGATATTCAAGCTTTATTGAAAGAATGGATACAAATGCTAATTATTAAGGCAGAAGATAATCTCGAAATTTTAATGCCAGGATATACTCACCTACAAAGAGCCCAACCGATTAGCTTATCACATTGGATGCTAGCACATGCTCAAATGGCAAAAAGAGACTATTTACACTTATCTTCTTGGATAGATATTCATAATACCATGCCCTTAGGTAGTGGTGCATTGGCAGGTACAACTTATCCAATAGATAGAGATAAAACAGCAGAGCTTCTAGATTTTGACTATCCTTCTTCTAATTCAATGGATGGGGTAAGCGATAGAGATTATGTACTAGATATTCTTTATTATGCAAGTACGGGCATGATGCATTTAAGTCGTTTATGTGAAGAAATTGTAATGTGGTCATCCAAAGAATTTGATTTTATCCTTTTAGATGATGCTTACAGTACAGGAAGTTCAATGATGCCACAAAAAAAGAATCCAGATGCAGCAGAACTTATAAGAGGAAAAACTGGAAGGGTCTATGGGGATCTAATTACAATGTTGACTGTCATGAAAAGTTTACCTTTAGCTTATAACAAAGATATGCAAGAGGACAAAGAAGCTTTATTTGATGGTATTGAAACTTGGAAAAAATCTTTAAAAATTATTATTTCAATGGTAAAAATCATGCAAATCAATTCAAAAAATATGATGGACGCCTCTAAAGAGGGTTTCACTAATGCAACAGATTTAGCAGATTATCTTGTGAAAAAAGGAGTGCCATTTAGAGATGCTCATAAAATTACAGGAGAGATTGTCCTTGAATGTATTGATAAAAACATACATTTAGAAGATATGTCTTTAGAAGACTATAAAAAGCATTCATCTGTAGTAGATCAAGATTTATTTGATATTATTGGAATAAAAAATTGTGTTATGGGAAGAAATAGCTATGGTGGAACAAGTCCAGAACAAATAAAAGTACAAATAAATGAATTAAAGAAATTTATTGAAGAAAATTAAAAAGAAAATAATAAAAATAGTAAAAAAAGAACTTATTATAAGTTCTTTTTTTATAGTAATAATATATGTATGATTATATTTTAAAATAAATTTTTGAAGGATAATATTTTTATTGTATAATAAAAAAGAATGTTTTCGAATTTATATATTTGTTTTAAGGCTTTTGTAGTAAGTTTTAAAAAAAGTATATGTAATTTGCTACTTTAATATGCTATTATAAATTTTCTTATTTATTATTAAAATATTTATTATAAAAATTATATTTTATATTAGTAAGGACATATAAATATAAAAAGATCTAAGCATCTATAAATCTAGATGTTTTTTTGTTTGTATTTTTAATTGATGACTTTAGTATTTATTACATATTATATTTATACATAACATATTAAAAATAATAAGGAGGTAATATTTGAAAAAGAATAAAAAAGTAAGTGTTTTTGCTTCATCTTTACTTGTATCAATATTTTTAGTTATTCTAGGAATTTTAATACCTAATAAGTTTAGTAATTCTACACAAATTTTGAGAGATCAGATTTCTAATGACTTTGGATGGTTGTATTTACTTTTAGTTACTTTGATATTATTTGTATGTCTATATTTTATAATTAGTCCTTTGGGTCAAATAAGATTAGGGCAGCCAGATTCAAAACCTGAATATTCAACTGTATCCTGGGTGGCTATGATGTTTTCAGCAGGAATGGGAATAGGACTAGTATTTTATGGAGCAGCTGAACCACTATCACATTTTGCAATTTCTAGTCCAGAAGCGCCATTAGAAAGCCAAGAAGCCATGGCAGATGCCTTTAGATTTACTTTTTTCCACTGGGGAGTACATGCTTGGGCAGTATATGGTATGGTAGCCTTAGCCTTAGCATACTTTGGATTTCGTAAACAAGAAAAATATTTGTTATCTAATACTTTAAAACCCTTATTTGGAAATTTTGATAGTAATATCTTAGGTAAAATTGTAGATACGATAACTATAGTTGCTACAGTTATTGGAGTTGCTACAACTCTTGGTTTTGGAGCGGCTCAAATAAATGGAGGATTAAATTTTTTATTTAATATTCCAATAAAAAATAGTGTTCAAGTTATTATAATAATTGTAACGACAATTCTTTTTATTATTTCAGCTATGTCTGGATTAGGTAAGGGAGTAAAGATTCTTTCTAACGTGAACTTAGTTCTAGCTATTTGTCTTTTAGCTATTTCTATAGTAGTTGGCCCTACAGTAAAAATATTGGATACTTTTTCTAATTCTATTGGTTTATATTTGCAAAACTTTTTTGATATGAGTTTTAGATCGGCAGCTTTTGAACCAAGTAAAAGAGGCTGGATAAACTCTTGGACAATATTTTACTGGGCTTGGTGGGTATCTTGGTCACCATTTGTAGGAGTTTTTATTGCTAGAATATCTAAAGGAAGAACAATCAGAGAATTTTTGACAGTATTATTGCTATTACCTACATTGTTAAGCTTTATATGGTTTACAACTTTTGGAACACTTTCAACACATGTACATTTAAACTTTGAGGACTTAACTAACTATAAGGTAGAAGAGATATTATTTGCAACCTTTAATCATTACCAACTTGGTACTATACTTTCTTTGATTGCTATAATACTTGTCTTTTCTTTCTTTATAACTTCAGCTGATTCAGCTACCTTCGTATTAGCTATGTTATCTGAAGAAGGAAGTCTAAAACCAAAAAACAAGACAAAGGTTATTTGGGGCGTAACCCTATCTCTTATAGCTACAGTTTTACTTTTGTCAGGTGGTTTAAATGCTTTACAAAATGTTTTGATAATTGTGGCCTTACCATTTTCGGTGATATTGATTCTTGTAGTAATTAGTCTTTTAATAGAATTGTCACACGAAAAAAGAGAGATGGGTTTATCTATTACTCCAGATAGGCTACCAAAGAAAAATCAGCCTTTTAAGTCTTATGAAGATTAAAAATTATATTTGTTAAAGACTTATTACAAAAGTATATTATATATAAGTTAATTTACTGAAAGGTAGGTTCTAATATGTTCTTATTAGTATGTAGTATGCTTATTCCAATGACTATGATTATTATTGGATTTATTATGTGGAAGAGGCCACCTAAAAAAAAAAATAATCTGTATGGAT
>JBQDYR010000084.1:0-7790 GCA_052105355.1 Anaerococcus sp. | reverse complement strand
TCTTAAGATCGGCATTGATTTCATTTAATCTATAGACTAGTTCTTCAGATTTTCTTATTCTCCTATAGGATTGATCAAGTATTACTTTCAAGGCTTCTTTATTATTTAAAAAAAGTATATTAAATACAGATCTATCTACCTCTATTATTGTAGAGTCTCTTAAAGACTGAGACTTATATAGGTAATTATCCTGGTTTAAAATATTTAAGCCTCCTACAAATTCGTTTTTCTTATATATATAAAGAATCTGTTCTCTGCCATCAGATAGGTCTAAAAATATTTTTATAAAACCTGAATATATTATATACATTTTTTTGGGACAATCCCCTGTAGAAAATATAACATCACCTTTTTTATATTTTTTTATTAGTGCAAGTTTTTTGAAATATTCGAGCTCTTCATAACTTAATGTTTTTAATAGTGGGATCTTTTTAAAATCCATTATATCACCTCAAAGAGTTAATGTAGACCTCCAAATCCTTTGCTTTTTCTTTATCCATTTCTGGTATACCTTTCAATTTATAGTCTAGGCCCATAGCTTCATATTTTGGAAGTCCCATTTTATGGTAAGGTAAAATCTCTATTTTTTCAATATTTTTATCAATTCTTTTTACAAATTCATATAGATTATCCATATCTTCCTTTTTATCAGTAAATCCAGGCACCATCACATGTCTTATCCAAACTTTTGTCTTATGCTTTTCTATATAGTCCATAAATTTTTCGAGTCTTTCAATTTTTTGACCACAAATCTTATTAAACATTTGAGACTCGTAATGTTTTATATCTAAAAGTATAAGATCTGCATAGTCCAAAATCTCATTAAAATATTTTTCTTGACCTATTCCTGATGTATCAACAGCAACGTGAACTCCTAATTCTTTAACAGATTTTATAGCTTCAAGAAGAAATTTTCCTTGTGCTAGGGGCTCTCCTCCAGAAAATGTTACTCCGCCAGAATCTTTTTTAAAATAAGGCATCATCCTTTTTGTTCTATGGACAATTTCTTCTAAATCTATATCTCTTCCTCCCTTTGAGCATTGGGTATCGGGATTATGACAATATAGACAAGAAAGAGGACATCCTTGTAAGAAAAATACTATCCTAATTCCTGGTCCATCTACCAAACCCATAGTATCAAGTGAATGTAATCTTCCCATAATGTCCTCCTTTTATATTATCTTAGCAAGATTGATGGAATGTTCTATTTATAACTTCCTTTTTTTGTTCATCGGATAAAGAATTAAATCTTACTGCATATCCACTTACTCTGATAGTTAAGCTTGGATATTTTTCTGGATGATCATAGGCATCCATTAATTTTTCTCTGTTTAGTACGTTTACATTTAAATGGAAGGCATCTTGTTTGAAGTAACCATCCATAAGTGTTACTAAGTTTTCAACTTTACTATCTTCACATTTACCTAATGCATCTGGTACTATAGAGAATGTATTAGAAATACCATCCTCACAGCAATTTTTAAATGGTAGTTTTGCAACAGAGTTTAGTGAAGCTATAGCACCACTAGAATCTCTTCCATGCATTGGATTTGCACCTGGAGCAAATGGTTCTCCAGCTTGTCTGCCGTCTGGTGTAGTACCTGTTTTTTTACCATACATTACGTTTGATGTAATGGTTAAAACTGAAAGTGTATGTTTTGCACCTCTATAGGCTGGTGTTTTTTGAAGTTCATTGGAGAATTTTTGTAAAACATCTTTTGCTAAGTCATCTACCCTATCATCATCATTTCCAAATTTAGGAAATTCTCCTGTAATTTTAAAATCGTAAGCAATACCTTCTTTATCTCTAATAGGTTTTACTTCTGCATATTTAATAGCTGATAGTGAATCTGCTACTATTGATAAGCCTGCTACTCCTGCAGCCAAGTTTCTTGATACTTCTGTATCGTGAAGTGCCATTTGACTTGATTCATATGCATATTTATCGTGCATGTAATGAATAGTATTTAGTGTATTAATATAGAGAGGTGATAGTTTTTCTAAAACCTTCATATAATTTCCATATACCTTATCAAATTCTAAAACTTCATCTTTTATAGGATCGATACCTAAAAGAACTCTTTCTGGTTTTCCTTCTTTATCTTTTTTGATCTCATCTACACCACCATTGATTGCGTAAAGTAAAGCTTTAGCAAGATTTGTTCTTGCTCCAAAAAATTGCATTTCTTTTCCTACTCTCATTGGGGATACACAACAAGCTATAGCATAATCATCTCCAAATTCATTTCTCATGATATCATCATTTTCATATTGTATAGAGTCTGTATCAATAGAAACTTTTGCACAATAGTTTTTAAAGTTATCTGGAAGTTCTTCTGACCACAAAACTGTAATATTTGGTTCAGGGGATGATCCAAGATTGTATAAAGTATTTAAAATCCTATAATCAGTTTTTGTTACATCACATCTTCCATCTTCTCTCATTCCACCTATAGATTCTGTAACCCAATTTGGATCTCCACCAAAAACTTCATCATATTCAGGTGTTCTAAGATGTCTTACAAGTCTTAACTTAATTACTAATTGATCTATTAATTCTTGTGCTTTTTCTTCATCAAGAATACCTCTTTCAATATCTCTTTCGATGAAACAATCAATAAAGCTTGTATTTCTACCAAAACTCATTGCAGCTCCATTGTTTTCTTTTACTGCTGCAAGGTATCCAAAGTAGAGCCACTGTATAGCTTCTTTAGCATTTTCTGCTGGTTTTGAAATATCAAGTCCATAACTTTCAGCCATCTGTTTTATTTCTTTAAGTGCTTTTATTTGCATCGAAACTTCTTCACGAAGTCTTATAAGATCTTCTGTAGCATTTCCTACAAGATTTATTTTATCTTTTTGTTTTTCCTCTATTAATCTATCTATACCATAGAGTGCAATTCTTCTGTAATCGCCAATTATTCTTCCCCTGCCATAAGCATCTGGTAAACCAGTCAAAAGTCCTACATGTCGAGCTTGTTTCATTTCTGAAGTATAGGCATCAAAAACTCCATCATTATGAGTTTTCCTAAACTCCTTGAAGTGTTTTTGACTTTCTTCATCCATTTCTAAATTATAAGCTCCTAGAGCTTGTTCTACCATTCTGTATCCACCATAAGGATTTACAATTCTTTTTAGTGGCTCATCTGTTTGAAGACCTACAATTACTTCTTGGTCCTTGTCTATGTAGCCAGCATCATAATTGTTAATTCCAGAAAACCTTGTGGTATCAACATCTCTTTTACCTGATAAAACCTCATCCTCTATTAATTTATTAGCTTTTTCCCAAACTTTTTTTGTTTTTTCAGATATACCTGATAAAAAGCTCGCATCACCTTCATAAGGTGTAATATTATCATTTATAAAAGTTTTTGTATTTATTTCATTTTTCCATACTTGACCTTTAAAATTTTCGTATGCCATCTAAAACCTCCTGTGATTTTCTTTTCTTAACAACATTATATACTATAGCACATTTATATTATGTGACTTGAATCACAAAAAAAGAAAAACTTCTGAAAATCATCAGAAGTTTTAAAATATTTTTTATAATTTCGGAAGAAGTTGTACTATTTTCTACCAATTTCATCTAGCCAGTCTTTTTCATCTGGGGCATGTGAGAACCTTTTATTTTTATCTATGGATTTTATAGCTTCCATATCTTCTTTTGTAAGATCAAAATCAAAAATAGATATATTTTCTTTAATTCTGTCAGGATTAATTGATTTTGGTATAACCATAGTTCCTCTTTCAATATGCCATCTTAAAGTTATTTGTGCTGGAGTTTTATTATATTTTTCGCCTAGTTTTATTATTTCTTTATTTTTTAACAAATCACTATTAGCTCTTGCCAAAGGACTCCAAGCTTGGTGAATTATATTCTTATCTTTTAAATATGAAACAAGATCATCATCTTGTAAAAGTGGACTTGATTCCAATTGATCCATGGTAGGTTTTTCACCAAGTTTTAATAGTTCTTCCATATGTTCCTTAGTAAAATTACAAACTGCTATAGATTTTACTATGCCTTGTCTTTTGTAATCCTTAAAAACTTCCCAAGCTTCATCAAAATACTTACCGTACCAATGTAGATGAATCACATCTATATAATCAGTTTGTAAATTTTCTAAAGATTTATCTATAGATTTTTTTGTTAGATCTTTACCAAACATAGAAGGCCAAACCTTAGTTGCTATTTTATATTCTTCTCTTTTTAGAGGAGCATTTTTAAAAGCTTGACCTATTAGATCTTCATTATCATAAAATGCAGCTGTATCAAAATATTCATAACCATTTTCAATGGCTGCCTCTATTGCTACCTCTATCTCTTTCCTATCCTTAATCTTAAAGGTTCCCAAACCTAGCGCTGGTATTGTTATACCATCATTCATTTCAAAATACTTCATTTTTCCTCCTAAATTTATCATTAGTCAATTATTTTATTTGTACCCTAAATTTCTATGTTATAATCAAAATATGAAAACAGTATTAATAACTGGTGCATCTAGAGGAATAGGTGCTGCCATAGCAAAAAAATTAAATGACAAATATAAAATCGTAATAAATTATAACAAGTCTAAAGAAGCCGCATTAAAGCTTTTAGAAAATTTAAGAAAAACTAACCCTTACGTAATAGCAATAGGTGCAGATGTTTCAAAAGAAGCCGATGTTGAAAAAATGTTTAATATTGCTGAAGAAAACTTTGGCCATGTGGATATACTAATAAATAATGCTGGAATTTCTTATTTTTCACTTATCCAAGACATGGAATTTCAAGAATGGATTAAGGTTATAAATACCAACCTAAACTCAGTTTTTTTAAATTCTAAAAGAGCAATTCCAAATATGATCCATAATGAATATGGAGTAATCATCAATATGTCATCCATTTGGGGAGATTTTGGTGCTTCTATGGAAGCTTGTTATTCTACATCCAAGGGAGCTATAAACACCTTTACCAAGGCCTTGGCGAAAGAGCTTGCTCCTTCCAAAATTAGAGTAAATGCTATAGCACCAGGAATTGTAGAAACAGATATGATGAAAAATGATTTTACAGAAAAAGAACTTGATGATTTAAGAAGAGAAGTTTTAACAGAGAGATTTGCAAGGCCAGATGAAATCGCAAGTCTTGTGGAATACTTAATTAGTGACGATGCTTCTTATATTACAGGCGATATCATCCATATAAATGGAGGCTTTTATTAAAAAATACTCTTGCAAGTATTTATTTCTTGCAAGAGTATTTTTTATTTGTGCCAAGTTTCTAATTTTTCATCAATAATTTTTTTGCTTTCACTATCTGCTCTTTTATTATTATCTTTGTCTCCACCAAGCTTTACAATCATAGACTTTGAATAAAGAATTTTATCTCTAGAGAATATATGACCTACTCCCTTATATATATGGACTTCTGTATTTTCAGGTCTTTTTTCCTGTATTTCTTTTGCAAAAGTATCTGATTGCCACATAGCATCATCATCTCCTGCAATAATTAAAATGTTGGCCTTAGTATTTTCAACCTTGATTCTACTATCTTCTAAATTTGTATCGTTTTTTACTGCTGCTTCATAAGATGCCCTAAAAGAAACAGGCTCATTTAAGGCAAATGCTTTAAAAAGACTAGAACCAGCTAACATACCACTTTTTTGGATATTGATGTATGGGACTTCTTTTCCATTCCAAGTCCAAGAAGAGTAAACTTCATTATAATTATCCTTTGGTAATCCACTAAAAGAGTAAGCAGATGGTGATCTTAATATCAAGTTATCTATTTGAGGATATCTTGTTGCTAGGTTTAATGCAAGTTCTGCTCCCTTTGAACCTCCATCTATAGTTATGATATCTCCATCTTTTATATGCTTTTCAATATAAGTTAGGACTTCATCAAAAAAGTCTAAGGGTACTTTTACCAATTCATTCTCTTGATTTTCCATTCCAAAAAAGAATAGTGCCAAAACTTCATAGCCTTTTTTTGCATATTCTCTTGCATACCAGTATCCTGGAGATCCTTCAGAGCCACCAAAGGTAATAATTACACCTTTATGGAGTTTCTTTTTAGGCTTTAATCTAAAACCATTTAAATATTCTCCCTTTATATGTTTTACCTCTACGTTTTTAATATGTTTATTATATGAAGATAAGTCATTTGGGTTTTCATCATTTTGTCCGCTATAATTTTTAGGCTTATATTTTTTATCATTATGAACTCTTATCATAGTAATTATAGCGGTAATTGCTAAGATAATTACTAAAATTCTTAGGATTATTTTTATAATTTTCATATTTTCTCTTTCTATACTAAATTTCTACTATTATCTACTTAATTTTACTTATTTCTTTAAAGTTGTACCAATAAATATAAGAATCTTTTACCTTTTTTTCAAGCGCTTCTTCCAAAGCTTTTTTGTAAAGTTTTAATTGCCTATCATAGAATCCTTCTCTTTTAATCCCGTCTGTTTTAAAATCAAATAGATACAAGCTCTCTTCTAATTCAAAAACAAGATCTATCTGACCGTTTACATATATATCCTCATATTTCATAAGAAATGATTCTTCTTTTCTGATTTTTTTAGCCTTTTCTTTTAAATCCTTGATCAAAGGATTATTAAAGAAATCAAGTATCTTATCTTGTTCTAATATTTCTACTTCTTCTTTACTTATTTTTCTTTGTGAAATAAGATTTTCTATTTCTTCATTCAAAGATTCTTTTGTATAAGACTTTATGGGAAGATTTTGGAAAGTTTTATGAATTATAGATCCCTTGTCTACAGGTTTAAAATCTCTTTTTTCAGTCAAAAATTCAGGTTTTCTAAAATCAAAATTTGTAAATGATTGATCAAAATCTGATTTTTCATAGCCTTCTTCTTCTTTCTGAAAGTTCTTGCTAATTTCAGTTACTGATTTTTTAACAGAAACTTTTGTATCCTCTTGATACGGGTATGTTTTATCAAGTATTTCCGCAAGTTTTATTACTTGACTTTTGTCATAATAATCAGAGTTTAAAAAGTCATAGATATTAGTAAAATCTGAATCCTTATTTTGATCAAGTTCTCCTATTTGATTTATTTTTAAATTCCCATGAGAAAATTCATTAGTTAAATAATATCCATCAGAAAAATCTTCCATAATCTTATCTTCCATAAGAATTGCCAATATCCAATCCATAAAAGAATTTAATTTGAGGTAATCTTGGGTGTTAAGCTTCTTTATATCTCTTTCTGATAAATTATTTTTTCCAACTATATACATTTTATTTATAGCACGAGTAAGAGCTACATAAAGAACTCTCATTTCCTCTTTTTTATCTTCAACTTTTGATTTTTCAAGGATAATATTTCTTTTTATTGAAGAAAGTTTTAATTTATTTTTATAGTCTGCAACATTTATACCTATCCCTAAATTCTTATCAAAGAGTATAGATGACCTAGTATTTTGAAGATTAAAATGCTTATCAGCTTCAGCAAGTATTACTACAGGAAACTGAAGACCTTTAGACTTATGGATAGTCATAAGTCTAACCAGATTTTCATTTTCTGACAAGTCTCTTGATGCTTGTAAGTTATCTGCCTTTCCAGATCTAAGATTAGTTACATAAGATAAAAATCCAAATAATCCATTCTCGTTATTCTCATCATAGTCTGCCATCATATCTATAAAAGCTTCTATATTTTTTATTCTTTCTTCTCCCCTATCTCTAGCTAAAAGAAAATCATAATATCTAGTTTGTTCAAAAATATATGATCCAAATTCATAAAGATTCATAATTTGAAGCTTGTAGTAGAAATCATAGA
>JBQDYR010000083.1:0-7845 GCA_052105355.1 Anaerococcus sp. | reverse complement strand
TTTTAATAGAAGCTTTTATTATTTTTTCTACCAATAATTCTGTTTCAGGTCTAGGAATTAGGGCTCTTTTATCTGTCAAAAAATCAAGTCCATAAAAATTCCAAACTCCTAAAGCATATTGAATGGGATATCCTTCTTCTACCATATTTATTATATCACTTAATTTATCAGAAGTTTTGTCATTTAAGTCTTTTCCATCATTTAAAAGTATAAAATTTCTACTTTTATCAAGTAAATAAGAAAGAGCTATCAGAGTTGTTTCTTTATCTTTTTCTAAAAAATCTTTAATTTTCATATAAATTCACAAAAATAAAAGGGCTGTTGTTAAATAAACCCATCATTTTCTATCATTAGAGATCCTTGATTTAGTTTTCTCATAGATTAATATTAAACTATTTAATCTAAAGAATATACTTTTTTAAACAAGGATTATCCTCTAATGATGAAATGATAGAAGTTTATAGCGACAACAGTCCCTATTTATTTCTTCCATATTTTTTATTGAACTTCTCTACATTTCCACCACGTTCAGAAAATCTTTGTTTTCCTGTATAGAATGGGTGGCAATTAGAGCAAACTTCAACTTTGATTTCTTCCTCTGTTGAACCAACAGTGAATTCATTACCACATGACATGCAAGTTACTTTTGCTTCATGGTATTCTGGATGTAATTCTTTTTTCATATAAACACCTCGTTAATCTCTTTCAATAAGCAATACTAATTATACCATAGTAGAATCCTCATTTCAAGCTTGGGTATTCAAATTTGTTGAAAAATCAATTTTATATATAAATTTCAAAGGAGTATTAGATTAGAAGATTATTAAAAGCTTTTGTTTACTAGAGATATAAATTCTTTGTTTGATTTTGTTCTTTTCATAAAGTCAATAAATTCACGAGTGATATTAAGATTATCATTAGACTTTGATCTTCTAACTTTATACATAGCATCTAGTTCTTTTTGATTTAATAATAGTTCTTCTTTCCTTGTTGATGATTTTTCTATATCTATGGCTGGGAATATTCTTTTTTGAGCTAATTCACGACTCAAATGAATTTCCATATTTCCAGTTCCTTTAAACTCTTCATAAATCATATCATCCATCCTAGATCCAGTATCTACAAGGCTTGTTGCTATTATAGTAAGAGATCCACCATTTTCAATATTTCTTGCAGCACCAAAGAATTTTTTTGGTCCGACAAGAGCTAAGGGATCAAGTCCTCCAGAAAGTGTTCTTCCCGATTGAGGTGTCATAATATTGTATGCTCTAGAAAGTCTAGTTATAGAGTCTAATAAAATTACAACGTCTTTTTTATCTTCAACAAATCTTTTTGCTCTTTCTATAACCATCTCTGCAACATTTATATGATTTTGCGGAGTTTGATCAAAGGTAGAAGCAGCTACTTCTGTTCTAGTTAACTCATTTTCTGGATCTCTATATTGGTTAACATATCTTTTAAAATCAGTTACTTCTTCAGGTCTTTCATCTATTAACAAAACTATGATTTTTAGATCATTATAATTTTTTTCTAAAGATACTTCAATGTCTTTTATTAGAGTAGTTTTTCCTGACTTAGGTTGAGATACAACAAGCCCTCTTTGACCTCTTCCTATAGGAGAGACCATGTCAATTATTCTTTGAGATATAGAGCCTTTTGATGTTTCTAGTATTAATTTTTCTTTTGGATAAATAGGAGTGAGTGTGTCAAAATTTGGTCTATTAAAAGCATCAGCTGGCTTTAAACCGTTGACATCTGAAACGAAAATTAATGGTGAATATTTATCTCTATCGCGTTTTTCTCTAGCTATGCCTTTGATATAATCTCCAGTTTTTAATCTAAACATTTTAACTGTTTTTGGTGAAACGTAAATATCTTCATTTGATGGTTCAAAATCATTTGTTCTTAAAAATCCGAATCCGTCTTCGTGTAAATCCAAAACACCTTTGCAATCGAACTTTTCTCCCAAATCGAATGATTCATTATTGTCTTCTTTATTATTATTTTCTAGTTCTATTTTTTTATTATAAGTTTTTAAAATCTCATCTATTAGTTCAGCTTTTTTATACTGGCCTATCGATTTGATTTCAAGTTCTTTGGCAAATTCTTTTAACTCTACTAATTTATAGTTTTCAATATTTTTTATATCTATTTGCATATTTTCCTTTAAATAATTTAGGAGCCCGAAGGCTCCAAAATTTTTATATTTTATTTATCTGCTGAATCTTGACCATCAAAGAAATCAATTTTTTCTTTAACGATATCTTTTATAGCTTCAAAACCAGGTTTAAGAACTTTTCTTGGATCAAATCCCTTACCTACTTTATCTTTTCCTTCTTCGAAGTACTTTCTAGTAGCTTCTGTGAATACTATTTGGCATTCAGTATTGATATTTATTTTTGAAACTCCAAGTTCAATAGCTTTTTTAACTTGTTCTTCAGGAATACCTGTACCACCATGAAGTACCATTGGAATTTCTCCAATTGAGTTTTTAATTTCCTCTAGTCTTTCAAAGTTTAGACCCTTCCAATCTTCTGGATAAACTCCGTGTATATTACCAATTCCTGCTGCTAGGAAGTCTATACCACAATCAGCAAGTTTTTTACACTCTTCTGGATCAGCAAGTTCTCCTTCACTAGTAACACCATCTTCTTCTCCACCAATGCCACCTACTTCAGCTTCAACTGAAATATTTTTAGAGTGAGCAAGTTCTACAATTTCTCTTGTTTTTTCTAAGTTTTCTTCTAAAGGTAAAGAAGATCCATCAAACATTACTGATGTAAATCCAGCTTCGATAGCTTCTTTAGCTCCTTCATAAGAACCATGGTCTAAATGAAGTGCTACTGGTACTGTAATACCAAGGTCTTTATCCATAGCTTTTACCATTTGAGCTACTATATTGAAGCCACCCATGTATTTTTTAGCACCTTCTGAAACTCCAAGAATTACCGCAGAATTTTTTTCTTGGCAAGCTTCAAGTATTGCTTTAGTCCATTCTAAGTTGTTAATATTGAATTGACCAATACCATACCCATCTTTATAAGCTTTTTCTAACATTTCTTTAGCATTTATTAACATAATTACTCCTTATTTTTTTATTTAATTATTCTTCTATACTACTATTATAACCTTGATTTTTGATTTTTAAAGTTTATTAAAACATTAAATCTTCTTTAACAGAATCTTTTATTCTTTCAACCGCTTGATCTATAGATATTTTTTCATTTTCCATTTGACTTCTTGTAGAATATTCTACCAAACCTTCTTTTATATCCTTACCTACTGTAATTCTATATGGACATCCTATAAGATCTCTATCGTTAAACTTAACTCCTGCTCTTTCTTTTCTATCATCAAGGCAAACATCTATACCAGCTTCTTTTAATTGATTATAAATTTTAAGTCCAGCTTCATATTGTTCTTCATTTTTAATATTGATAATAGTAATCCAAGCTTCAAATGGTGCCACACTTGTTGGCCAGCTTATACCTTTTTCATCATAATTTTGTTCAACTATAGCTGAAATTGATCTTGATATTCCTATACCATAAGAACCCATTATAAATGGTTTTTGTTTTCCATCTTTATCAAGGAAATAAGCTTCTAATGATTCAGAATATTTGGTTCCAAGTTGGAATATATTTCCCACTTCTATACCTCTAGCAGATTTTAATATGCCTGATCCATCATATGCATTATCTCCTTCTTTTGCCATTAATATATCTTCTACAACTTCTCCATCAAAATCTCTTTTATAGTTAGCGTTAATATAGTGGAAATTGCTCTTATTTGCTCCTATAACCATATTATTAATCTTTGTTATAGACTCATCAAGGATAATCCTTACTTCCTCGTTATCGAGCTTTGGTCCTGTATATCCTATTGCAGAATATTTCTCTAGCATTTTCTCATCCATCATTTCTATTTCATGTTCAGGAACTTTTAAATATGAAATGAGTTTTGCCATGTTTAATTCTCTATCACCTGGTACAAATACAAATACAGGTTTACCAGATACATTCAAGTTTATAGCCTTTGCACATTTGCTTGGGTCAGTTTTTAAATAGCTAGAAACATCATCTATAGTTATACAATTAACTGTTTCTATAAGCTCTAATTCTTTTTGATCTTCTACTATTGGTTCAAATTTAAATCTTGCCTTTTCATCTGTAGCTGCATAGTTAGATCCTTCTGTATAAAATATTACACCTTCACCGGTTTCGGAAAGAGCTATAAATTCATGACTAACTTTTCCTCCCATTGCTCCAGTATCACCTTCTACTATTTTATAATTAAGTTTTAATCTATCAAATACCTCTTCATAGGCATCCCACATTTTTTGATATGATTTTTCAAGTCCAGCTTGATCTTCATCAAATGAATAAGCATCTTTCATTAAAAATTCTCTAGACCTATTTATTCCAAATCTTGGTCTTTTTTCATCCCTAAATTTAGTAACTATTTGATATATATTTAGTGGTAGTTGCTTATAAGATCTTACTTCATCCTTAATTAAACTTGTAAAATATTCCTCTGCTGTAGGTCCTAAACAAAACTCATTGTCGTGTCTATCACTAAGTTTAAACATTTCAGGTCCAAACGTAGCCCATCTACCAGAAGCATCCCATATTTCTCTTGGTTGTAAAACTGAAGTTAAAACTTCCATAGAGTCATAATGTTCCATAGCTTCTCTAACTATTGCTTCAATTTTATTTAATACTTTTTTGCCTAATGGTAAAAAAGAATAAACTCCTGATGCAGATTTTCTTATAAATCCACCCCTTACTAAATATTTATGACTTTGAGTTTCAGCATCTTGAGGATCTTCCCTCAAAGTTGGCATATAATATTTTGATAATTTCATAAATCCTCCAAAAATATATTACTACTATTGACTATAGCGTTTTTTTACAAAAAATAAAGCTATAGTTTCTTTATTCCCTTCATTGATAGCCCTATTCGCTCTCTTTTTTTATCTATCTCAATAATTTTTACTGTTACTATGTCTGAATTCTTAACTACCTCATATGGTGAGTTAATAAAGTTATCACTCATATTAGATATATGAACCAGACCATCTATACCTACACCTATATCAACAAAACAACCAAATTCTGTTACATTTCTTACCTTGCCTTTAAGAACCATGTCAAGTTTTAAATCATCTATAGACATAACCTCACTTTTTGTAATTACTTGAGGTTTATCTTCCCTTGGATCTCTACCAGGTTTTTTAAGCTCTTGTATTATATCTGTAAGGGTTGGTAAACCAACATCAAGATTTTCCGCTTCCATTTTTATATCAATCTGATCAAGATTTTTATCCATTATTTTTTCTGCAAACTTATAACTTTCAGGGTGTACTCCTGTATTATCCAAGATATTTGGTGAATCTGGAAACCTTAAAAATCCTGCCGACATTTGGTAAGTCTTTTTTCCAAGCCCCTTAACATTTAATAAATCTTTTCTTTCAATAAGTTCTCCATTTTTAAAAGCTTCTTCTATCCTTTTAGCAAGATTTAAATTAAGGCCTGAAACATAAGATAAAAGCTTATATGAAGCATTATTAATAATAACCCCTACTTCATTTACAGCATCTTCTACAACTTTGGATAGTTCATTATCTAGTTTTTTTGCATCAATATCATGCTGATATTGACCAAGTCCGATATGTTTAGGATCTATCTTTACTAATTCAGCCATAGGATCTTGTAATCTTCTTGCCATAGATATAGCTCCTCTAATAGTAACATCTAAGTCTGGAAATTCTTCTTCCCCAAGTTTACTAGCTGAATATACTGATGCTCCTGCTTCATTTACCACTGCATAAGAAACATCTCTATCAACTTCCTTTAAAAGCTTATTTACTACTAATTCTGTTTCCCTACTTGCTGTTGCATTTCCAAGTGCAATAAGGGAAACATCATATTTCTCTATAAGTTTTTTTAGAACTTCAATAGATTGCTTTTCTTTTCTATGAGGTTCAACAGGATAGATAACTGTTGAGTCTAAATATTTTCCATTTTCATCTACTACAGCAACTTTACATCCTGTTCTAAAACCAGGATCAAGTCCTATAATACTTTTACCCTTAATTGGTCTTTGTAAGATTACAGGCTTTAAATTTGAAGAAAACACCTTTATAGATTCATTTTCAGCCATTTCTGTTAGGCTATTTCTTATTTCATTACTAATTGAAGGAAGTAGGAGTCTCTTATAAGAATCATCTATTGTCCTATCTATAAGTTTATTAGTATAGGTGTTAGTTCCAGGATAGAGATCTTTTATATATTTTTTAATCAAAGAATCTGTAAATTCAAGTTTTACATCAAGAGCTCCTTCTTTTTCACCTCTATTGATAGCTAAAATTTGAAATGGTTTTAAAAATTTAATCTTTGAAGAAAATTCGTAGTAGTTTTCATAAAGTCTCTTTTCATCTTCCTTTTTTTCTACCAAAAATTTTGCTCTTTGATACCCCTCTTTTCTTACTATCTTTCTTACATCTATATTATTTGATATTTCTTCTGCCAATATATCTAGAGATTTTTCTATAGCCATATCAGGATTTTCAATATCTTCAGATAAATAATTTTCGGCAAAATTTAAAGCATCCTTTTCAGATTCAGCCTTTTCCAATATCTCTTTTAAAAGTTTATCAAGACCTAATTCTCTTGCTATATCTGCCCTTGTCTTTCTCTTTTTCTTGTAAGGCGCATAGATATCTTCTAGCTGTGTAATTGTAGTAGCAGAATCTAAATCAGCCTTTAATTCTTTCGTAAGCTTCTCTTGATTTTCTAAAGAATTGATTATTTCATCTTTTCTCTTTTGAAAGTTACGAAGTCTTGAAAGAGCGGATTCTATTTCTCTAATTTTTACATCTGTCAAGTTACCAGTTTTTTCTTTTCTATATCTTGCGATAAATGCAACTGTAGATCCTTCATCTAGAAGATTTATAACATTTTCTACAGATTTTTTATCCAAAGTTAATTCATTTGATAATATTTGTGCTATGTCCATAAAAAACCTTTCTTAATTAATAATTAAAATAATTCATTAAAATATATAAAATCAATAGGTGACCAGGATAAAATAAATAAAAAAGCCACTTATTCATTGTTCCCTTTTTCCCATTATATAAGAGTATTAATACTATAGATAAATAAACTACTCCATAAAGATAAGCTTCAAAATAAAAACCAACAAGTATGGAGAGACTAGTAAATAATTTGCTATTTCTTCCTATGTACAATAAAAAAATCACTACAATCCCTTTGTATGAATAATCTGTTTTTAATAATTTTGCTAAAAACATAAAAAAACTTAAAACTAATACGTATAAGAATAATTTTAAAAGCTTTCTGTTAGATGATTTTTCTATTAAACTTAATAAATAAATACATAATCCACCCAGAAATAAGGTGAAAAATACATTTTGACTATAAATATTAATCCTTCCACTAAATGCTAAATCAAAAGGTATTTCAGAAATAAGAGCAAAGATGAAAAGCCTTAATAAATATTTTCCAATATTACTTGTTAAAATAAATCCTTGAACAATGAAAAAACAAAAAATAGGAAAAGCAATTCTTCCTATAATCATAAAAGGATAAGCATAGTCTGGATAACCAATCAAATATATGAAGTTAGTTTGACCAATATGAGAAATCAACATAAAAATACAAGCTAAAATTTTTAAATGACTTGCATTTAATAAATTCTTAGAGTTTGACCAAGTAGCTAAAAGTTTGTCTTTGCTATTCAAATTCTACTCCTCATCTATATATTGTACAATTATTTTAAATACGTAATAAACCCTAGTATCTATACATACTAGAGTTTTAATTA
>JBQDYR010000082.1:0-8110 GCA_052105355.1 Anaerococcus sp. | reverse complement strand
AGAAAATATAATAAAATGATAAATAAGATATTTTGATTAAAAAGAATAAAAAAAGACACTTAATTAAAGTAAATTAAATAAATTTAAAATGTATTTACATTATCTAAATTAAGTATCTTTTAAGCTTAAATTTTATTCTTTTTTTTCTCCCAAAATGTCAAGAACATTCATTCTAGTTTGATATAATTGTTCATCTTTTACTAGTACTGTAATAATATCACCGGTTTGTAAAATAGTACTACCATTAGGAACAGTTTTGTGACCAAGAGAATCAATTTCAACTATTAGTGCATTCTCTGGAAAATTAATATCCATTAATTTTTTATTTGCCACTTTATTGTTATATCCTAATTTAATCTCAAACATAGTAAAGTTGTCGTTGATATTTTTATTAGTTACATTATTATTTAAAAGATTTTCTAGTAAGCTATCATAGATAGGATCAAAATCAAGTGCTAAACAAATAAAATATGATAGAATCGAAGAAAAAGCAAGACCTAATAAATGTATCATATTACCATTTAATTCTAATACTAAAACAACACTTAGTAGAGGACTTCTAACAACTGCAGTTAGCATAGCAACCATAGATAGTACTACAAAATTTGATAGATATATTTTTTCAATTAATCCAAATTTAAAACAAACATTAAAATATGCTAGTCCACTTAAACCACCAATTACAAGAACAGGTAAAAATATACCACCTTGACTTCCTGTTGCATATGAGCTTACAGTCATAATTAATTTAAAAATTAATAGTAGAATTATCAGTAGCAAAGAATAGTTATTATTACTAACTATATTTTCAATAAAAGAATGCCCACCACCAAGAATAGATTTATAAGTTAATCCAACAAGAGCTATAAAAGCAAAATATGTAGCTATTTTATAGTCTTGTCCAAATTTTATCTTTTTAAATCTGTTTTGTAGGTATATTATTAAAAAATTAAAAATCTTTCCAAATAAACAAGTAATTATAAACATGGGAATCAATAAGATATAGTATTTTGTTGGTACAACTTGATTCATCTCAAAAGAAAAAACGGGTTTAATTTTGAATACCCAACCTGCAATAATATCTGCAACAACTGCAGCTAAAAAGCTCATAGCTACAACTTTTTTAGAAAAAGACTTATGAAGCTCTTCTAGTATAAAAACCAAACCAGAAATAGGTGCAGAAAAAGCAGCTGTTAGACCTGCAGCAGCACCGGCAGTCAAAAATACCTTTTCATCTGTTTTATCATTTCCTAATTTTTCTGATAACCACTTAGCACTAGTTGCTCCCAATTGAATAGATGGGCCTTCTCTTCCTAAAGATAAACCTACTAAAGATGCTATTGCTCCACCAAATAATTTAGATACAGTGACTCTAAAGCTATTTTGATTAAAAGCACCAACAATTTCCCCTTGAACCTGAGGAATACCACTACCACCAGAAAGTGGAGCCCATTTTAGCAACTTACTAACTATAATACCAAGTAAAAATGCAACTATCACGATTAATATACTTATAAAAATATTACTATTCGAATAAATAATATTTCTAATAATATCTAATTTGCTTAATAAAAATCTATAAAAAACGGCAATAGATCCAGAAAACAATCCAATTAACAAACTAGAAAGTAATAGTGATATAGATGAGCTAACTTTTGAATTTTTGTCCATTTTATAACCACCTTTATCATATATATTTAAAATAACTAATTTTATTTTACTATAAAGTATAAATCTTTACAAAATATATAATCAGTAAAATCAATGAAGATAAAAAATATGGCTAAAAATTGGAAAGAGAAAATAAATATGTAAAGGGAATTGTAAATAATTTTGTGTAAAAACATAAATACTGATTAAGGTTAAGGGTTAATATATCTTTTTATATATCAGTAGATGTCCATTTCTAATTTATTCCTTAAAAATATATAAGTCTTAACTTTATACTCCAAAACTATAATTACTATATATAAGTAGTATTTATTTTTGATAAAGTGTATATTAATATTTTCATATTCCAAAACAAAAGCAATCTATATATCATTTTATATAATTTCAAAAATAGTAGTAATGCATTTTTAAAAAAATTTTCAAAATATATCATATTTTAGACACAAAAAAAGAGATCTTAAAAAAGATCCCTTGTTATTTACTAATTAAAGTATGGTTATATTGGTAGCTTGATCGCCTTTTTCTCCAGTTTCTACTTCATAAGAAACTTTTTGGCCTTCTTCTAATGATTTGTATCCATCTCCATTAATTGATGAGAAATGTGCGAACACGTCTTTTCCATCTTCTCCTGTAATAAATCCAAATCCTTTTTCTCCGTTAAACCATTTTACTGTACCTTTTTGCATATTGTAAATCCTCCTGTGTGCTTTTGCACTAAATATTGTAATAAGTAAACTACTAACAAGATAAATCTACATTATGTATCTAAAATCTTTTAATTCATTTCTTTACTACTAAATACATTATACACCCGTTTTTAAAAAAGTAAAGATTTTTGTTATTTTTTTCAAAAAAATTATTTCTTTAACTAAATTTCCCATAAATAATTATATTTTACTTTAAATAAACTATACACACATATAATGAATAAATTCATTTATTACTTAATTGATATTTAAAATATATCCAAAATTTCCCCTTTAAAGTACTACAAAAAAACTATAATTTTATGATCACAATTTCATTATTTATAATGAATTATACGACTTGCATAATAATTTTAAATAATTTCCTATTTTCTTTATTTATAAATAACTAGAAAAAAAGACTTGCCTAATTGGCAAATCTTTCATTTATTTTTGTGAGTTAATTTGTTTGTAGACACGTCGTGCATGTTCTTGTTCATCTGGAAGCACCTTTATTACTGCTTTTATTATTTTTTTATCTGCTACTGTGAATTCTTTTAAAATACAACCATTTACTTTAACTTGTAATTTTTCTTTTTCTTTTTCATCAGGTATAAATCCTAATTTTTCTATGATTAGTCCAGATATTGTCTCGTGTTTGTCAGAATATAAATATATATTAATCTCATCGTTGATATCTTCTATATCCATAGATCCATCAACCATATATTCATTCTTGGCTATTTTTTCTATATGAGGAATCTCTCTATCATACTCATCTTTTATTTCACCAACTATCTCCTCAACTATATCTTCAACTGTTACCATACCAGAAAATCCACCATACTCATCTATCAGAATAGCTATATAGTTATTAGTCTTTTGTAATTCTTTTAATAAATGATCAATTTTTTTAGTTTCTGGTACATAATATGGTGGTTTAATACAATTATCCAAGTTGATCTTTTGATAGTCATTTTTTGCATACTCAACAAAAATATCTTTAATATAGACTATTCCCAAAATATTATCAGTGTTATCTTTGTATACTGGTACTCTTGAATACCCTTCTTTTAGTATTTCAGCCACAGTCTCTGTAGAAAATTCATCATAATCAACCATATAAATAGATGTACGTGGTGTCATTATTTCATATGCTAATTTGTCATCAAAATCCATAATGTTTACAATCATTTCTTCACCAGCAGAATTTATAACACCTTGCTCAGTTGAAACTTTGATATAAGATTTTAGTTCTTCTTCTGAAATTTTTTCTTCAACATCTTCGGAATACTTACCCAAAATCTTCAAAACAGTTGCAGTTGAAAAAGATAATGATCTAACAAAAGGATAGAATATTTTTGAAGCTACAGCTATTGTTTTAGCAGACTTCAACGCTACATTTTCTGAATTTTGTAGAGCTATTCTTTTTGGCACAAGTTCTCCAAAAACAAGTGTAAGGTAAGAAAGTAGTAGGGTAACTACAATAAAAGAAATTGTAGGTCCATAACTAATACCTTTATTAATCAAAAAGTCTCCTAAAACTTTAGATATACTTGTAGCAGCTGAACCAGATGAGAAGAATCCTGCTAGAGTTATGGCAACTTGAATTGTCGATAAAAATCTAGTCTGATCTTTGGAAATTTTTAGAAGAATTAAAGCCCTCTCATCTCCCTCATCTGCAAGCTCTCTAATTTTATTTTTTTTTGAAGATACCATCGCCATTTCTGCTGATGCAAAAAACGCATTGACATACGTAAGTATCAATATTAGCAAAAGTTTTATCCATATAGCTCCGCCATCATCCATTTATTTAATTCCCTCCAATTTTTTAGTTATTAATTTAAAGTTACTAGTTTTAGTATAACAAGTATTATTAAACATTTCCATAATTTCCTATAATCAATACTATGTATTCACTTATATTTATAATAAATTTTTCGTTCTCAAAACTATCTAGGTGTTCTGATATATAAACATTTTATACAAAAAATCAGAGACAAATATTAATATTCGTCTCTGGTTTAATGTCTAATTTTATCAAGTAGACTTAGATTAAAATTATTCTTATTATACTAAAATATTTAATTTTTTATGTTCTCTATTCTTCTATTTTTAATTCTGTAGATCTAACCTTAGGTGGAAACATTTTACTTAATATCACAAATACTATTATAGACACTAATAATGCTGGTATGATTGAGTTTAATTTATAATTTGCTGCAAATTCTGATAAACTAGGAATATATTGAAAACCTAGTACTACTGCAGATCCTGCAATTAATGACCCAATAGTACCTGCTTCTGATGAGTCCTTCCAATATAAGCCAAAAATATATGGGAAGAATGATCCAGCAGCTCTCAATGTAAATGAGAACATCAATAATGAAATAATTGAACTTGTATTTGTAATTGCGATAACCCATGCAAAAATACCAACTAAAATCATAGTGATTTGAGTAACTTTCATCACTTTTTTAGAATCAGCTTTTTTATTAAAATATATTTTATATATATCATTTGCAAATATACTACCTGCTCCAAGTAAATCAGAATCTGCTGAAGACATTGTTGCTGAAATTATACCAGCAAACAAAAATCCAACTATAATAGCAGGCATAGTATTCATCGCTAGATGAGGTAATGCATAGTAAGCACCATTTTCTAATATCACTGATTCATCTAGTTTATTCATATTTATTAGAGAAAGTGTAATAATACCAAGTATTGTTGGAATAAAAGCATACATAAAATTAATTATTGCAGATATAATAGATCCTTGTACTGCAGCTTTTGGATCTCTTGCTGCATAATATCTTGAAACAGCTTCTTGTCCAACAGTAAAAGACGCAACATACATTACTACTAGAGAAATTATCTCTATAGGTCCTACACCTTTAAAAAATTCAAAAGAGTTAGCCGGTACATTCGACTTAACCATATCAAAACCACCGGCACTCTTAAGTGCATATGGCACTGCTATAATCATTCCTACAACTATTAAGAATACTTGCACGAAGTCAGTCATAGTAACAGACCAAAGTCCACCTAATACAGAATATATTGTTACAACCAATGCGACAACTGTAACTGCAACTCTAAAATCCCATCCCAACATTACAGAAACTATAGTTGATGATGCGATAAATTGTAAGGCTGTAAGTCCAATAAGTGGTAAAATCATTATGATTGAAGTTATAAATCCTGATTTTTTACCATATCTTCTTCTAAAATATTCAGGTACCGTCTTTACTTCAGCTTGTCTAAACTTAGGTGCCAAAAAAGCTAGTATTATAAAGGCTATACCCATTGTAGTTACATACCAATTTGCATCAATTTTCCAATCTCCAAAAGCTTTCTCAACAACTCCAAGAGATGATCCACCACCTATTTCAGTAGCAGCAAGAGTTCCTGCCATCAAAATTGGCCCTAACCTTCGACCTGCTAAAATAAAATCTTCATTTGATGATATTCTTTTTGATGAATACCAGCCTATAAATAGCATCACTAACATATATAGTACAACTATACTTACAACAATCGTTTTCATATCAACCTCCTTTATACGTGACATGTAATATATTACTTATAGTATCAAATTTAATTATCTTGGTCAATTTAAAAGCATTCAAAAACAATTAGATATCTCTTCAATTATTTATCTTAGCTTTTATTATAATAAAAAACGATACCCTTGTTTATATTTAATATTACATATTTAGATTTCTTATAAAATATATAACATAAATTGACAACAACAGATAACATAGCATTCTATTAAGTTAAATTTTTAAAGGTGAAATTAGTAAAATTTAAAAAGCGAACTACTCACAAATGTTTTTGGTGCAATTTGTAAGTTTTTCGCTTTTTAATCATCACTAATTTATTTTACTTTATCAATTAGGTTATTTCTCAAAATTACTTATCATTCCAACTTTTTTAAGTTCTTCTCTAATATTGAAGATTCCCTCTGCTTCATATTTTTTAGTAAATTCTTCCAAGTTTTCTGGTGAACCTCCCATAAAGTATTCTGTTGGGAATGGTCTTTCTGATAATATTTTTGCATCTATTACAACAGTTTTTCCGTTTTTAGAGTCTTCTATAGCTTTTTTAAAAACTTCATCAAGTTGATCTATTTCTGTTACTCGATATCCAACTGCTCCCATGGATTCAGCAATTTTATCATAGTCTACATCTATAAACTCTGTACCAAATACTGTATGAATACTATCTTCATAAGCATCCTTTATAAAACCAAATTGTCTATTTGCAAAAACAACATTTATTATTCCAAGTTTATTAGAAACCGCTGTTACAAGATCAGGATACACCATATTGAACGCTCCATCTCCTGTTAAATTCCAAACTTGCCTTTCTGGATTGTCAAGTTTTGCTGCTATTGCTCCAGGAAGTCCTATTCCCATTGTTGCAAATAGTGGTGATGTTCGCCACATCATTTTTGGATTCATATTTAAGTGTCTCACAGATGTTTGAGTTGTATCCCCAACATCTACAGAGTATATTGCATCTTCTTCTGAGTATTTATTAATATAATCATAAACTTGGTAAAGTCTTAATGGACCTTCTCTTCTTTTTTCTAGTTTATTTTTATATTCTTCCCAATTCTTTTTATCTTCTAAAGCAAGTTTCCACCATATTGATTCTGGTTTTTCTTCTACAAACTCATCTATAGCTTTAATATATGCTCCTGCATCTCCCAAGATAGCTAAATCAACATTACCTCTTTTACCTAGCATAGCAGGATCTATATCTATTTGTATAAGATTTTTTGTAAATTTAAATATTTGACCAGCTTCTGCAAATGGCCAGTTACTTCCCACAAATAGTATTGTATCAGCTTCATAAAATAAGTCATTTGCTGGTTTGTCAGATACTCTACCCATTGCTCCCATAAGTCCTTCATATCTATAATCAAAGTTATCATAGTTGATTCCAGTGTTTAATAAAGGTGCCTTTAGCTTTTTAGATAGTTCTATAACTTCTTTCCCATATCCTCTAGTACCAATACCTGCAAATATAAGTGGTTTTTCAGCCTTACTCAATAGTTCTGCAGCTTTTTTAACCTTGTCTAAATCAACTGACATTTCAGGATATTCTTGGAAAGAATTTGCTGAAGAATACCATTCTTCTCGGTCAATTTCTTTCATTCCTAAATCTTGTGGCATTTCCACTACAGCAGGTCCTTTTTTTGTAAGTGCTTGCCTTATATAGTTGGAATTTGTTCTGCATAGGCAATTTTTTTATTATATACTGCTGCACTTTCATAAACAGGATTTTGATTCATCTCTTGGAAACCATCCATATTTTGCCCATTCAATGTTGCAGATCCTACTATTGCTAAAAATGGTATACTATCCATCTTTGCCTCATAGATTCCTTGTATTAAATGTGTCATACCAGGACCTGATGATCCCATGGCTACTCCAATTTTTCCACCAAACTTAGTTTGCATAACGGCTGCAAGAGATCCAACCTCTTCATGCCTAACTTGAATAAAATCTATATTGTCTTTTTCTTTTTCAAGAGCATACATCCAAGGGTGGAAAGATCCTGCTGGAAGCCCATATATTCTTTCTATTCCCCATGATTCAAAAACTTTAAGTGCTGCTTGAGCTGCATTAATTTTTCCCATTCTATTTCCTCCTATTATTCCTATATCTCTTCCTCATCTAAACATATAATTGAAAGATATATAACCAATATACATCTAACTAGAGATATATTAATATAAA
>JBQDYR010000081.1:7297-8289 GCA_052105355.1 Anaerococcus sp. | reverse complement strand
GCCAAATATTTCTAAATGTCTCTGGTATAAAGTCCAACTTTTTGGGGTCACCTTAGTGCTATAAAAGCACTGCCTCTTTTAAAATAAAAAAATAAGGCGATTCACATCACCTTTTTAATTTTTTATTAAGCTTTTTTAACTTTTCCGCTCTTTATACAATTTGTACAAACATTAATTGTTTTAGGAGTTCCGTCCACAACAGCTCTCACTTTATGAACATTTGCTTTAAAGCTTCTATTTAATCTTCTGTGAGAAAAAGTAATGCTGTTACCAAACTTTGTACCTTTGCCACAGATATCACATGATTTTGCCATAATTACACCTCCTAGTTCATGATCGATCCTAGTTATTGTACCAAATTTTTAAATAATTTACAAATTTTTATTAATTAATAGATAAATTTGAATTAAACAAATAATACAAATTATAGTATAGTAATATAGGTTGTGTAGATAAGATATCTCACTTTAGGAGGTAATATGAATTACAAAGAACTTTATGAAAATAAAGATTTTGGAAAAATATTATATAATGAAGCTTTAAAAGATCATACAAACTTTGGTATTGGAGGACCTGCAGATGTATTTGTTCTTCCAAGGACCCAAACACAATTAGTAAATCTTTTAAGATTTAATCATGAAAATAATATAGAAACCACTGTTATAGGTAATGGAACTAATCTTTTGATAACAGATAAGGGAATAAGAGGTTGTGTTGTATATCTTGCTGATAATTATGAACAAATAAAAGTAATTAATGATAAGATAAGTGTAACAAGTGGAACAAGTTTAGCTAAGTGTGCAAAAGTATCATTCAAACATAATTTAAGTGGAATGGAAGAGGTATCAGGAATTCCTGGAACCATAGGAGGAGCAGTTGCAATGAATGCTGGAGCCTATGGAGGAGAGATGAAAGATATTGTAGAAAGTGTAACTGTAATAGATAAAAAAGGTAACGTTAGAGTTTATCCGAACAATGAAATGCACTTTTCT
>JBQDYR010000081.1:3540-7287 GCA_052105355.1 Anaerococcus sp. | reverse complement strand
TTTCTTACAGACATTCTAGAATTTTTGATGAAGATTTAATAGTATCTTCAGTAGTGCTTAAACTTGAACAAGGCAATCCAGAAGAAATTAATAAAAAATATAAAGACTACACTCAAAGAAGGACTAGCAAACAACCTTTAGAAAAAAAGTCTGCAGGCTCAACTTTTAAAAGACCAGAAGGTTCATATGCATCAAAACTTATCGATGAATGTGGTTTAAGAGGCTTTGCTATAGGTGATTGTCAAGTTTCAGAAAAACATTGTGGCTTTATTATTAACGATGGCGATGCTACTTGTGATCAAATGCTATCCTTTATAGAACAGGTAGCAAAAATTGTTTATGAGAAGACAGGTTTTAAATTAGAAAGAGAAGTAAAACTAGTAGGAGAAATCTAATGAAATTACAAATCATAACAGGGTTAAGTGGATCTGGTAAGACTACTGCTTTAAAAATTTATGAAGATTTAGGTTATTATTCCATGGATAATGTTCCTGTTTATTTAATTGAAAAATTTATTGAGCTTAATAAGAGTCAAGAACATCCGATCGAAAAAATGGCTGTTGTGGTTGATTTTAGATCTTTAGAAATTGATTCTAATTTAGAAAAATCATTAATTAATCTTAAAAATGTAAATGAGGATACTAAAATTATGTATCTTTATTGTTCAGATTCTGTAATATTAAAAAGATATAATGAGTTAAGACGTCCTCATCCTTTGGGAGCTTTTGGTGATATAAAAGATGGTATAAAAAAGGAGAAGCATCTCCTTTCAACTATAAAAGATTTATCAGACCAACTTATCGATACTAGCAACTACAGTAATTCTGACTTAAGAAAGATTATTGTTGATAGTGGGGATTCAGAAGATACCTTTATAGTAAATTTATTTTCTTTTGGTTATAAAAATGGTATAAATAATGATTTCGATATAGTATTCGATATGCGTTTTTTACCAAATCCATTCTATATTAAGGAACTTAAGGATTTAAATGGTACAGATGAAAAATTAAAGGAATATCTTGATACATTTGATATAATTAAAGATTTTGAAAATAGAATCTACACGCTTTTAAATAATTTAATTCCAAGCTATATTAAACAAGGAAAAAACTCTCTAACTATTGCCTTTGGATGCACAGGAGGCAAGCACAGGTCTGTTTATATGTGTGAGAGAATGTATGAAAAGATGAAAGAAGATGATTATATATTAGTTAAGAAACATAGAGATAAGGATAAGTGGTAAAATATGACATATTTAAAAAGATTACCTTTTGAGAAGATAAAAAATTTTAGAGATTTAGGTGGTGTAGCCACTAAAGATGGAAAACAAGTAAAGTGGGGAAAGATTTATAGGTCTGCAAATATGGATGATATTTCAGATATTGATATCAAGAAAATGAAAAAATTAGATATCACAACTATTATAGATTTAAGACGTGATTATGAAGTTTTAAAAAACTATAGAAATATAGATAAGGTAAAAGAAAACTTTAAGTATAATCAAATTTCTCTAGCTAAACAAGATTTTGGATACAGTCAAATTGAAGAAGTTATTCAAGGAAAAATATCTGTAGGAAATACTTACAGAGAACTTATTGATAACTACAAAGCAGTTAAAAAAATATTAGAATTAATAGTAAACTGTCAAGAAGCTATAATTTTTCATTGCCAGGAAGGTAAGGACAGAACAGGAGTTATAGCTATGATTATTTATGGATTATTAAATGTTGATCAGATTGATATAATAGCTGACTATGAGGTATCTTCTGCTTACCTTGGATATGTAAGTGAATACGATCAGGACGAAGAATATTCTATATTTAGAATTACTAATCCATACTATATGAAAGAAGCATATGCATATATCACAGATGAGTATGGAACATTCGAAAATTATATAGATAAATTAGATCTTGATAAAAAACTTATAGGTAAGCTTAAGAAAAAAATGCTTAAATAAAGAGGGAAATAATGTCCTTTTCAAAAAGATGTAAAAAGGAAATACTAAAAAAAGAAACAGATGATAAGTTTGTTGAAGTAGAACTTGCAGTTTATTTGTATTTTGTAGGAAATGTTAGGATATACAATAATAAGTATCAAATAATATTTAAATCTACTGAGAATAATGAGGCAAGAACTATTTATAAACTTATAAAAAGAGCTTACAATTATTCTCCTGCAATGGGTATTCAAAGAAGAAGAAAATTTTCATCGGATAGATTTTTTAATATTTTAGTAGAAGACGAAACAATAGCAAACAAAATCTTGGCTTTAAGAGATAAATATCAATTTACAAATTATGAAAAACTTTTGAAAAATTTAAAGAATATAAGCCAAAGAAAAATTTTTCTTAAAGTAGCCTTTATATTAAAAGGCTCCATAAATGATCCTCATAGAGGATATAATCTTGAAATATATGGATCTAAGGAAGAAGCAAAACTTATAGAAGCATTTATGGATTCTTTTAATTTAAATCCAAAGTTAAACATAAGAAGAGATTCTTATGTCGTTTATTTAAAAGACTCAGATAAGATATCAGATTTTTTAGCTCTTATTGGTGCAAATAAGACACTATTGGATCTTGAAAATGTTAAAGCAATGAAATCTTTAAGAAATGAAGTAAACAGAAAGACCAACTTTGATAATGCAAATATTAATAGAACTGTAATGGCTTCTTTAAAACAGGTAGAAGCAATAAATACTTTAATTAGGAATGGAAAATATAAGGAACTTTCTTATGACTTAAAAGAAATAGCTGATCTTAGACTTGAAAATCCTTATATTTCCTTAGAAGAATTAGGGAGACTTTTAGACCCTCCACTTTCTAAAGCTAAGGTTAACTATAGACTACAAAAATTTATAAAAATGGCAGAAGAATACATGTAAGTACGCTTAGATAGGATAATTATAATGGATTATAACTTTACTCACCTACATCTTCATACAGAATATTCACTTTTAGATGGTTTTTGCCCCATAGACAGACTTCTTGATAAGTGTCAACAACTAGATATGAATTCAGTAGCAATAACTGATCATGGGTCTATGTATGGAATTATTGAATTTTATAAAAAGTGTAAACAAAGAAATATAAAGCCTATTATAGGTTGTGAGGTCTATGTTAGTGAAAAAGATTACAAAATAAAAGATCAATCAAATAGAAGGTACTATCATTTGATTCTTTTGGCAGAAAATAATCTAGGCTACACTAATCTTTTGAAAATAGTATCAGAAGGTTTTGTATCGGGATTTTATTATAAGCCAAGAGTTGATATTGATCTTATAAAAAAATATTCTGAAGGAATTATCTGTCTATCAGCATGTTTAAATGGCGAAATAAATCAAAGAATATTGGAAGATGATCTTGAAGGCGCAGATGAAGCTTTAAAAAAATATTTGGAAGTTTTTGGAAGAGATAATTTCTTTTTAGAAATTCAAGACCATGGATTACCCGAACAAAGAAAAGTGAATCATGAGCTTTTGAAATTACATGAAAAATATGATGTAGAAATGGTAGCTACTAATGACGTCCATTATATAGAGAAAAAAGATTCTTTCTATCAAGATGTTCTAATGTGCATACAGACTGGATCATTAGTAAAAGACACTGATAGGATGAAAATGCCAAACAGTGAATTTTATTTAAAATCACCAGAAATGATGGAAGAAATCTTTAGAAACTATGAGGGTGCATACGAGAATACCAAAAAAATTGCTCAAAGATGTAATGTAGAAATAAAATTTCAT
>JBQDYR010000081.1:289-3530 GCA_052105355.1 Anaerococcus sp. | reverse complement strand
CTTATTTTTCAAAAACACCTAACTCTATGACTAACACTGACTATTTAAAATATTTAGTAGATAAAGGACTTGTTGAAAAATATGGAGAGATTACTGATAATATAAGACAAAGAGCAGATAAAGAGATATCAGTAATAGAAAATATGGGCTATGTCGACTATTTTCTTATAGTTTGGGATTTTGTAAAGTATGCTAAAGACCATGATATAGCAGTTGGACCAGGAAGAGGTTCTGCCGCAGGATCTATTATTTCTTATGCTCTTGATATAACTAGAGTAGATCCTTTAAAATATGATCTCCTTTTTGAAAGATTTTTAAATCCGGAAAGAGTATCTATGCCTGATATAGATATAGATTTTTGCTATGAAAATAGGGATAGGGTTGTAGAATATGTAAATGAACTTTATGGTAGGGATCATGTTTCTCAAATTATAACATTTGGTAGAATGCAGGCTAGAAATGCCATTAGAGATGTAGGAAGAGTTTTAGATATTTCTTATAACAAGGTAGATAAGATAGCAAAGCTTATACCTCAAGCTATAGGAATGACTATTGATCTTGCCCTTGAGACAACAGAAAAATTAAAACATGAATACCATCAAGATGTTCAAACCAAAAGAATGATAGATACAGCAAGGGCTATAGAATCACTTCCAAGACATACATCAATCCATGCTGCAGGAATTGTAATGAGTAAAAATATACTTACAGACATTGTTCCTCTAGCTTTATCCAATGATCAAGTCGTAACTCAATTTAATATGACAGAAATTGAAGAATTAGGACTTTTGAAAATGGACTTTTTGGGGCTAAGAAACCTAACTGTTATTCAAGACACTATAAAAGATGTTAAGAAAAATAGGGGGATTGATGTTGATATTTCGACTATAGATGAAAATGATCCAAACATTATAAAGCAATTTAACAAAGCAAATACCATAGGAATTTTCCAATTTGAATCTGCTGGTATGAGAGCTTTCTTAAAGAATTTAAAACCTACTAGGTTTGATGACCTTATAGCTGCAAATTCACTATTTAGACCTGGACCAATGGATGAAATTCCAAGATATATTGAAAATAAAAATAATCCTAATAATGTTACCTTTATAGATAAATCTTTAAAACCAATTCTTTCTGTTACTTATGGAATAATAGTCTATCAAGAACAAGTTATGCAAATAGTTCAGCAACTTGCAGGTTTTTCTTTGGGAGAAGCTGATAATCTAAGACGTGCCATGAGTAAGAAAAAGATGAATGTCATGGAAGAAAATAGGGAAATATTTGTAAATGGAAAGACGGATTCTGATGGCAATATTCTAATACCAGGGTGTGTAAGAAATGGAATTTCAGCTAAGAATGCTAATAAGATCTACGATGAAATGATTTCTTTTGCTAAATATGCCTTTAACAAATCTCACTCTGCGGCTTATTCACTTGTAGCAGTACAAACTGCCTACTTAAAGTATTATTATAAGGAAGAATATATGGCTAATCTAATAAGCTCAATTATGGGAAATAATTCTAAGGTATATTTATATATAAATGAGTCTAAAAGATTAGGAATAGAAGTTCTACCACCAGATGTAAATGAATCTTATGATAGATTTACTACAAGTGATAAAAAGATAAGATTTGGATTATCAGCAATAAAAAATGTTGGTGTAAACTTTATAAATGCAATTATCATGGCAAGGAAAAATGGTAATTTTATTAACTTTAAAGATTTTCTTGAAAGAATAGAAGAAGTAAGTCCAAATTCGATGAACAAAAAAGCTTTAGAATCTCTTATAAAGGCAGGAGCTTTTGATTCTTTGGGATACAAGAGATCTGCACTTCTTGCTATATATGAAAAAGCTTTAAGTTTTGTTCATGATAATGCAAAAGTTAATGTTCAAGGACAAATTAATCTTTTGGATTTAACAGGTGACAAAGGAGATAATTATGTGAATGATATTTCAGTGCCAGAGATAAATGAATTTCCTAAGAAAGCCAAGCTATCATTAGAAAAAGATGTTTTAGGATTTTATATATCAGATCATCCTCTTAGTTCTATAAAAGATAGATTAAATGATCTAGTCACATTTACAACAGAATATCAAACTGAAGAAGGTACAAATCTTGACTACTATGACAGAAGAGAAGTTTCTATGGCTGGAATTATAACAGATAAGTCTGAGACTATGACAAAATCTCAAACGATGATGGCATTTTGTGGATTAGAAGATTTGTATGGATCTATTGATTTAGTTATATTTCCTGAAACATATAGAAAATATAAAGATTTAGTAGAAAATGACAAGATAGTTAAGGTTAAGGGAAGACTTCAATCTGCAGATGAGGAATTGAAGCTAATTGTTTCAGAAATTATTAATATTGAAGATCTAAATTTTAATACTTTGTATATAAAGATGGAATATATACGGTATAATAAAGTTAGGAATGTTTTTAAATCTTATCAAGGAACAACACCAGTTGTGATATACTTTATAGATAAGAATAAGAGCGTTAGGCTTGATAAAAGGTTATGGGTTAATACTGACTCAGACCTTATAAGTAAGCTGAAAGGAATATTAGGAAAAGATAATGTTATTTTAAATTAAGGAGTTAAAATGAAAACAATAGGAATACTTACTAGTGGTGGGGATGCCCCAGGCATGAATTCAGCTATTAGAGCTGCTGTAAGAACAGCCTTAAATAGTGGAATGAGAATCAAGGGAATAAGAAATGGTTATGCCGGACTTATGAAAGGTGATATATATGAAATGAATATATCTACAGTTGCCGATATTATCCATAAAGGAGGTACTATTTTAGGTACTGCAAGAAGCCTTGATTTTAAAACAAGAGAAGGACAAGAAAAGGGAGCCCAAATTCTTAGAGATTATGGTATAGAAGGTCTTATAGCCATAGGTGGAGATGGATCTTTTAAAGGAGCCAAGGCTTTAAGTGATTTAGGAATAAAAACAATAGGAATACCAGGAACCATAGATAATGATATGGGATATACTGATTTTACTATAGGTTTCTTTACAGCTATAGAAACAGTTATTGATGCTATAGGAAAACTTAGAGATACTTCATCATCTCATGGTAGAGCTGTTGTTATTGAAGTTATGGGAAGACATTGCGGAGATCTTGCACTTTATTCAGGACTAGCTGGTGGTGCAGAAAGTATTATAGTTCCTGAGCACCAATTTTCTATAGATGAAATTGTTGAAAAAGTTGCCCATGGAAGAAAACG
>JBQDYR010000081.1:0-279 GCA_052105355.1 Anaerococcus sp. | reverse complement strand
AACGTGGTAAACTTCATCATTTAATAGCCCTAGCAGAAGGTGTAGGTAACCCTTATAATATTGCTAAAGAAGTAGAAGAAAGAACAGGTGTAGAAACAAAGGTAACAGTCCTTGGTCACGTACAAAGGGGAGGCTCTCCAGCGGCACCAGATAGACTTTTAGGTTCTATAATGGGGGGGAGAGCTGTAGATTTATTAAAAGATGATAAAACTGATTTAGCTCTTGGATATAAAAATGGACAAATCGTTGAAGTATCACTTGAAGAAGCTGTCAACACTC
>JBQDYR010000080.1:2131-8316 GCA_052105355.1 Anaerococcus sp. | reverse complement strand
AAATTATAAGGGGATAAGAACTATGGCAAAAGTTTTAAGAGCAAATATTAATAAAACAAAAATAGGTATGGATGATGGAACTATATTTGAAGTTGATACCTCTTTATTAAATTTTATACCAAATGAGGGTGATAAAGTTGAGGTATTTAGGTCAGATGAAGAAATTATTATTAATAAAATAGATAGTAAATCTGAAGATGTGGATCCTATTGAAAGACCAGATCCTATTACAATTAATAATATAAATAATATAGATACATCGAACAGCAATAATAATACCATGTACAATGGTGCTTATGAATATGGAAGGAGAGTAAACAAGGTCGTTTATATAGTCCTAGCTTTATTCTTAGGTACGTTTGGTGGCCATAAGTTTTATAGTGGGCAAATTTGGAAAGGTATAATGTATTTGCTTTTTTCATGGACAATGATACCTTCTATTTTAGCTATTATATCAGCAATAAAAGCACTTTTTACACGAGCAGACCAATACGGATATATCAATGTTTAAATAAGTTTCCTCTAGATTTTAATCTAGAGGTTTTTTATATTTTAATATACAAACAAAAACTCTTGCAAAATCAATATGCAAGAGTTTTTTCTTTTTTAATTTTCTTTTTGTAATAAAGTTTTATAGGTTGAATCCATTGCAATAGCTCCTAGAGGTGCTGTTACAACTATGGCCATAACTGCTACAGAAAGTATAATTTTTCCGCATGCAAGACCTGCCGCAAGTGGTACAGATCCAATAGCTGCTTGTACTGTAGCTTTTGGTAGGTAGGAAAGAACACAGAAAAGTCTTTCTTTTGATGTAAGCTTTGTTTTTGATGTTGCAAACAATACTCCAAGTGTTCTTACCATAAGAGCTACAATAATCATTAGTAAAGCAGGTAGACCTGCTTCAAGAGTGTAGCGAATATCTACAGCTGCTCCTACTAAAACGAACAACATTACTTCTGCGAAAAGCCAAAGCATACCAAATTTTTCTCCAAGTCTTCTAGTAACAAAATCTGTTGATTTTATTCTAAGGACGGCAGCCATGGCAACAACAGCTAGAAGTCCAGAAACTGCAACTTTTCCGTTAAGAATATCTTCTATAGCTATTAAAAGGAAAGAAAAACCTAGTACAATTATTACCTTCATAGAATTTCTAATATAATTTCCTTTTTTATATGCATGTTCAAAGAATTGATACAAAATATATCCAATTATTGCTCCCAATAGTATTCCTAATACTATTGATATAGGAACATTTAAAAAGTCTATAATTTGAGCGGATCCTCCTTGAGCCATAGATAAAAAGCTTGTAAATAAAACAATTACAAAAATATCATCCATAGAAGAACCGGCAAGTATCATTTGTGGTATTCCTTCTTTTGTTCCATATCCTTTTTCTAGAAGATTAACCATTCTTGGAACAACCACAGCAGGGGATACTGCTCCTAGAACAGCACCCATAAGAGCAGCTTCTATTCTAGTAAGTCCTAAAATCATAGGTGCAAAAATTATATAGGCTAAAATTTCAAAAGATGCTGGTAAAAAGGATAATAAAATTGCTGGTCTTCCTACTTTTTTTAAATCTTCTAAATCTAGTGATAAACCAGCTTTTAATAAAATTATAATAAGAGCAATCTTTCTAAGGTCAGCAGATATAGAAAGAATAGATGGATCCAAAAGATCAAGTACAAAAGGACCTAAAACTATACCTGTTACAAGCATACCAATTATACCTGGAAGCTTTATTTTATTACAAATAGAGCTCATAGCTAGGCCTATTAAAATTATTAGTGCTAAAGATGTTAACATAAATCCTCCTTATTGTCGCAAAAAAAATGAGACTTTCTGCGACTAAAAAATAATCGTAGAAGTCATCAGCTTTGTAGCGGTTTAGGTTTCCCTAGGGAGAACTTCATTCCCATTTATACTATAGAAGTTTAAGGCTTTATCATAAATTTGTCAAGTTTAATTATAAAAAATTAATGAGCTAAAATAAGTAAGAATTGGGTATCAATCTATTATTGTAAAGGGATTTAAAAATAGCAAATTGATTTTATTGATTTATAGTGGTAAAATCATAAACAATATATATGTCTAATTTAGTATTAATATTATAAATATAGGTATTATTAAGATTAATTTTTCATTCATATTTATATTGATATTAAATGAATTTTTAGAAAATAGAGTTTTTTGAAAGGAGGAAAATCAAATGACATATGATCTCGATCAAATAAAAGTTAAGTTAAAAGAAAAATTCGGAGAAAATGATGACTTTTTATTAGCATATGAACGTGGTGATTTTAAAAAAGGTCTTTCAAAACTTATTACTACAAATATTTTATCTAAGAGAGGCGAAAGTGATTTGTATATATTATATTTTGATAATGATGGAATATACATAAGTAATATTTCAGAATCACTTGAAGATGAATTTGTAGTTATTAATTGGAATAAGATAAATTTTGTTAATCTTATTGAGAAAAAGAAATTAGCTTTCTTAGAAATATCAGATATGGAAGAAATATTTGATTTTGAAATCTTGTATGAAGGTGAAATTTTTTCAGAAAACAGGAAAAATCTTAAAAAATTAAAAAGAAATAATTGGAATAAAGATGAGAGTTTAGATAATCTTTTATAAAAATATCTTTTGACCTAAAAAAAATATCTTAGACAAGTAAAACTTGGACTAAGATATTTTTTATTTATAGATTAATATGTAATCATAAAAAATCGAATATGTGAAAAAATATTATCGATATTTAAATAACTAGAATGCTTTTTTAAAATACATATAAAAACCATAAGTTACTGTAAGACCATTAGATAATAACATTGATATCCATATCCCAGTTGATCCTAGATCTGTAGTATATTTAAGTATCATAATTATGGGAAGTCTTAAGGCCCATAGTCTTGCTAGGGATAGAAGCATGGTGAATTTCGTTTTTCCAATTCCTTGGAAAAATCCATTTATAGCTGAAAAATATCCCATAAAGAATGTTATTACTGATGTAAAGTACATGTATTCACTAGCTTGCCTCCAAAGTTCTACATCAGATTTATCTTTAATAAAAATAGAAAGTAATGGGTCTTTGAAAAGTATAATACATACGGCTGTAAAAATTGAAAAGAAAGTTATTATTATATTTGCTCTTTTAAAAATATCTTTTACCCTATCTTTTCTCCCTGCACCATAATTTTGTCCTATAATTGAGGTTAAGGCCATACCAACTCCCATGGATCCTTGATTAAATAAATCAGCAATTCTATTACCCATAGAGAATGCCGCTAAAGTTGTTGTACCATATGACTGAATAAAACCGTTTAAAATTGTAAAACCAATAGCTTCACCACTAGTTCCAAGAGAAGCAGGAAGTGCCATAGAGAAAATATTTTTTATTATAGTTATGTCAAGCTTAAAGTTTTTAAAGTTAACTTCAATTTCAGATTCCTTTTTAACAACAGCAATTGAAATTATGACCAGTATAACCTTTGATATGACAGTTGCGATTGCAGCTCCTTTTATTCCCATATTTAATCCTGGCAACCCCAAAACATTATCAAAAATGAAGAATGGGTCTAAAATTACATTTGTTATGGAAGATATTGTTGAAATAATTGTCATTGACTTGGTTCTACCTTGTGAGTTCAAAATAGCTTGATAACCAAAAAATATTGTATCAAATAAGAGACCAAAAGAATTTATGGCTAAAAATATTTCTGATTTTTCTGCAAAGCTACCACTTGCTCCCATCCATCTAACTATAAAAGGAGAAATAAGAAATCCTAGTATAGAGAAAAAAATACCAAGCACTGTTGTTATGAGTAGAGTATGGGCAGCATAGTCTTTGCATTCAGATAGTTTTTTTGCTCCAAGTTTTTGACTCATAAGAGAAGTGGCTGCTACATTTACTCCTAAACCTACTGCTATAAACAAGAATAAAATAGGCCAAATAAATGATGTGGCAGCATAGTCCTCAGATGATATTCGTGCTACATAGATACCATCGGTAATAGTATATAATGTTTTAATTAAATTACTTATCATTAAAGGAATAGATAGTTTAAAAATTACTTCATTAATATTGCCACCTGTAATAAAATCTATATTGCTTTTTTTTTCTGTCATATTTTTCCCTTTATATTTTTAATTATTTACATACTTTATACTTAACTATCATATTATATAATAGCAAATATTTTTTATTTATATAAAAATGAAATTTTGAAAAAAATAGATATTTACGATATATTAAAATAAATGAATGTAGAAATTTTAAAAACACAAAGAGAGAGTATTTTATGAGACTTGATAAGTATCTTGCAAATAAAGGGGTTGGATCTCGTAAAGAAGTAAAGGAATATATAGAAAAAGGTAATGTCTATATTAATGATATTCTTGTTACAAAAGCAAAGAAGGAGTTTAATCCCCAAATTGATCATATAATTTTAAAAAATGAGGAAAAAATTTCACAAAATTATACTTATCTTATGATGAATAAGCCAAGTGGAGTTATTTGCCAAACTAAGTCCTTGTCAAGAAAAACTGTTATAGAACTTTTGCCAAAACATTTACAAGATATGAATCTTTCTCCTGCTGGTAGGCTAGATTTTGATACTGAAGGTTTGGTTCTTTTAACTAATGATGGAATTTTTTTACAAAATATTATCCACCCTAATAAAAACATCTATAAAAAATACTATGCGAGGGTTGATAAAAATTTAGAAGAATCAGATATAGAAAGATTTAAGAAGGGTTTTTATTTTAAAGAAGAAAATCATACGACCTTACCTAGTAAACTTATGATAATTTCGCCCTTAGAGTGCTATGTATATATTAAAGAAGGAAAGTACCACCAAGTAAAAAGAATGTTAAAAGCTTGTGGAAAAGAAGTTACCTACCTTAAAAGAATGGCTATAGGTGATTTAACTTTAGATGAAGGTCTTGCCAAGGGTTCTTATAGACCATTGACAGAACAAGAATTAGAAGTTTTAAAAAAGAGTTTTGATTAGATTAAGATGACATAAAAAAGTTAAAAATTAAAATTTAACTTTTTAGGATGAACTTGTTTATGGTCAGGCCCTTTTTATGTGAATTTTCTATCATTATATTTAATGTTATAATTAGGATAAATGTATTTAAAGGAGATATGATGAACATTTGGATAACAAGACATGGTCAAACTGATTTAAATAAGAGAAATTTAATGCAAGGATTAACGGATGCTCCTTTGAATGAAAAAGGTATAGAACAAGCAAAAACTGCAAGAGCTTCTATGGGAGATGTAAAGTTTGATGCTGTCTTTGCAAGTCCCTTGCAAAGAGCTATCCAAACAGCAGAAATAATTGGAAATGTGGATAGAGATCAGATTATAATTGATCAAAGAATTATAGAGGTTGATTTTGGTAAGTACGAACAAAAACATGTTGCAAGGCTTGGAAGATCTATGTCGCTTTATTGGTTATTTCCTGAAAGATATGAAGCTCCTGAAACTGTGGAAAGTCTTACATCTATGATCCAAAGAAGTAGAAATTTTTTACAAGATGTAGAAAAAAACAACTATGAAAATGTATTAGTAGTTTGTCATGGAGGAATAATACGTACATTATGTGGCTATCTTGAAGATAAGCCTAAGGGCATAAAATGGCGACCAAAACCTGAAAATTGTGAAATACGAGTATATGAGTCAATAGATGGTAAACATAGGTTTATAAAAAAGTTTTAATAGAAAATAAAAAAACAAATAAATATTTTTTAAGAGGATTTATGAAAAAAAATAAAAAATCAAATATTAAGAGGAATATAGTTTTATCTATTTTTATTCTATTATTTTTGTATGGATTTGAAAATGAACTTACATTTTTTTATTATGAAAAAGCTAAAATAATTGATTATATTTTGGTTTTATTTTCAAGTAGTCTACTTTTAGTCTATATAGTTCCTTTAGTTTATTTATTATTTTGGGGAGGAAAAAAACTTGAAGTAGACAAAAAGATTATTATTACTTCATTAGTCTTCGGAATGTTCATACCTGGTTTTTTGGCAGGTATAGCAAATGTTAGCGGAGAAGTTATATTAGAGATTTTTATATCTAAGAGTTTTTCTGAGAAATGGGGCCTAGCTTTTACTGCACCTTTTAATGAAGAGATACTAAAAGTTTTAGTTGTACTTGGAACTTTATATT